>NZ_JBHXEN010000003.1:0-35630 GCF_042724695.1 Streptomyces sp. NPDC127068
GATGCGGCGTTGTCGAACTACTTCCGGCCGGGGAACCTGACGGCGTTGCGGGAGTTGGCGTTGTTGTGGGTCGCCGACCGCGTCGACGAATACCTCCAGCAGTACCGCGGCGAACACAACATCCGCAGCACCTGGCAGGCCCGTGAACGCATCGTCGTGGGACTGACCGGCGGGCCGGAGGGGCGCACGTTGATACGGCGTGCCGCGCGGCTGGCGGAGAAGGGCGCGGGGGGTGAGGTCCTCGCGGTCTACATCTCCCGCAGTGACGGCCTCACCGCCGCCTCCCCCAAGGAACTCACCGTCCAACGCACCCTGGTGGAGGACCTCGGCGGCACCTTCCACCACGTCATCGGGGACGACGTGCCCTCCGCGCTCCTGGAGTTCGCCCGCGGGGTCAACGCCACCCAGATCGTGCTCGGCTCCTCGCGCCGCCGGACCTGGCAGTACGTCTTCGGCCCCGGCGTCGGCGCCACCGTCGCCCGGGAGTCCGGACCCGACCTCGACGTGCACATCGTCACCCACGAAGAGGTCGCCAAGGGCCGCGGGCTGCCCGTGGCGCGCGGCGCCGCCCGCCTCGGCCGGCAACGGATCATCTGGGGCTGGCTCGTCGGCGTGGGCGGCCCGGTGCTGTTGGCCCTGACGCTGACCAACGTCGACGCGGACCTCGGGCTCGCCAACGACATGCTCCTGTTCCTCTCCCTGACGGTGGCCGCCGCCCTGCTCGGCGGACTGCTCCCGGCGCTGGCGTCCGCCGCGTTCGGTTCCTTCCTGCTGAACTGGTTCTTCACCCCGCCGCTGCACCGCGTCACCATCGCCGACCCCAAGAACATCGTCGCCATAGTGATCTTCGTCGGGGTGGCCGTGGCGGTCGCCTCGGTGGTGGACCTGGCGGCCCGCCGCACCCACCAGGCGGCCCGGCTGCGCGCCGAGTCGGAGATCCTCTCCTTCCTCGCCGGTAGCGTCCTGCGCGGCGAGACCTCCCTCGACGCGCTGCTCGACCGGGTCCGCGAGACCTTCGCCATGGAATCCGTCGCCCTGCTGGAACGCGAGGACGAGGTCGCCCCCTGGACCTGCGCCGGCAGCGTCGGCCCCGCGCCCGTGAAGCGCCCCGAGGACGCCGACGTCGACGTACCCGTCGGGGACGACATGGCGCTGGCGCTGTCCGGGCGGGTGCTGCCCGCGGAGGACCGACGGGTGCTCGCCGCCTTCGCCGCGCAGGCCGCCGTCGTCCTCGACCGCCAACGCCTCCAGGAGGAGGCCGACCGGGCCCGCGCCCTGGCCGAGGGCAACCGCATCCGCACCGCGCTGCTCGCCGCGGTCAGCCACGACCTGCGCACCCCGCTCGCCGCCATCAAGGCCGCCGTGTCCTCGCTGCGCTCCGACGACGTCGCCTGGTCCGAGGAGGACGAGGCGGAACTGCTGGCCGCGATCGAGGAGGGCGCCGACCGGCTGGACAACCTCGTCGGGAACCTCCTCGACATGTCCCGCCTCCAGACCGGCACCGTCCAACCCCTGATCCGCGAGGTCGACCTCGACGAGGTGGTGCCGATGGCGCTCGTCGGCGTGCCCGAGGGCAGCGTCTGCCTGGACATCCCCGAAGCGCTGCCGATGGTCCGCGTCGACCCCGGACTGCTGGAGCGCGCCGTCGCCAACGTCGTCGAGAACGCCGTCAAGTACAGCCCCGAGGGCCAGCGCGTCCTGGTCGCCGCGAGCACCCTGGGCGAACGGGTCGAACTGCGCGTGGTGGACCGCGGCCCCGGCGTCCCCGACGAGGCCAAGGACCGCATCTTCGAACCCTTCCAACGCTACGGGGACGCTCCGCGCGGCGCCGGGGTCGGCCTCGGCCTCGCCGTCGCCCGCGGCTTCGCCGAGGCCATGGGGGGCACCCTCGCCACCGAGGACACCCCCGGCGGCGGCCTCACCATGGTCCTCACCCTCACCGCCGCGGCCGGCCGCTCCCGGCCGCGGCCGGAACTCCCCGCCCAGGTCACCTCGTGACCGGGCACCCCGCCCCGGCCGCCCCGGCCCCGGGCGAACCGGTCCCGGTCACCCGGGCCACGGCCCACCAGAAAGGCAGGCGCTCATGACCCGGGTGCTCGTGGTCGACGACGAACCCCAGATCGTCCGCGCGCTCGTGATCAACCTCAAGGCCCGGAAGTACGAGGTGGACGCCGCCCCCGACGGCGCCACCGCACTCCAGCTCGCCGCCGCCCGCCACCCCGACGTCATCGTCCTCGACCTCGGGCTGCCCGACATGGACGGGGTGGAGGTGATCAGGGGGCTGCGGGGGTGGACCCGGGTGCCGATCCTGGTGCTGTCCGCGCGGCACAGCTCCGACGAGAAGGTGGAGGCGCTGGACGCGGGCGCCGACGACTACGTGACCAAGCCGTTCGGGATGGACGAACTCCTGGCCCGGCTGCGCGCGGCGGTGCGCCGGGCGGAACCGACCGGGGGCGGCGACGACGACGTGGTGGTCGAGACGGAGGACTTCACCGTCGACCTCGTCGCGAAGAAGGTCAACCGGGCCGGCCGGGACGTGCGACTCACCCCCACCGAGTGGCACCTGCTGGAGGTGCTGGTGCGCAACGCCGGGCGTCTGGTGAGCCAGAAGCAACTGCTCCAGGAGGTCTGGGGACCTTCCTACGGCACCGAGACCAACTACCTGCGGGTCTACATGGCCCAGCTCCGGCGGAAGCTGGAGGCCGACCCCTCCCACCCCCGGCACTTCATCACCGAACCGGGGATGGGGTACCGGTTCGAAAGGTGACCGCCGCACCCGCCGAGGGTGCCGGGGCCCGAGCCCGGGCGGTCGGCACCGGGGACTGGGTACCCTTCCCCTATGAGTGCTCCACGTTCCGAGAAGCCGACGGGCAGGTTCCGGCGCATGCTCGGCCGGCTCGCGGACATATCGGCGTCCCAGGAGGACCTGGAGTCCGAGGAACTGCGCGAGGACGCCGAGACGACCGGCTGCATCCGCATCGGTGACTGCCAGGACCGTCAGATCGTTACCGTTACTGGTACCTTGCGCACGGTCACCCTCCGCCCCCGGGCGGGGGTGCCCGCCTTGGAAGCGGAGCTCTTCGACGGTTCGGCCGCGCTCGACGTGGTCTGGCTGGGCAGGCGCTCCATCGTCGGGATCGAACCGGGACGCAAGCTCATCGCGTCCGGCCGGGTCGCGATGAGCCGGGGCCGCCGGGTGCTCTTCAACCCGAAGTACGAACTCAGACCCCTTGGACGGGAGTAGCCGGTGACGTCCCTCGACAAACCGACCGACCACCGGAAGCCCACCCCGGACGGCGCGGGGCCCACGGCCTCCGACGGCGCCGCGGGCGAGGACTCCAGGACCGTGACCGAGGCGGCGCTCTTCGAGGCGTTCGGCGGGGTCCGGGGGATGGTCGAGACGGTCGTTCCCGGACTGCTCTTCGTCACCATCTACACGATCAACAAGGACCTGCACCTCTCCGCGATCGCGGCCCTGGTGGTCTCGGTGCTGATGGTCGTGGTCCGGCTGGTGAGGAAGGACACCGTCAAGCACGCGTTCAGCGGTGTCTTCGGGGTCGCCTTCGGCGTGGTCTTCGCGATGATGACCGGCAACGCCAAGGACTTCTACCTGCCGGGCATGCTCTACACGCTCGGCCTCGGCCTCGCCTACGTCATCACCACCCTGGCGGGCGTCCCCCTGATGGGACTGGTCCTCGGCCCGGTCTTCAAGGAGAACCTCTCCTGGCGGACCCGCAACCCCGGCCGCAAGAAGGCGTACGCCAAGGCGAGCTACGCCTGGGGCGGCATCCTGCTGGCCAAGTCCGCGATCCTCTTCCCGCTCTACTGGTGGGCCGACACCACCCAGCTCGGCTGGGTCCTGGTCGCCCTGAAGATCCCGCCGTTCCTGCTGGCGGTCTGGCTGACCTGGGTCTTCCTCGCGAAGGCGCCCGCCCCGATCGACGTGTTCGCCGAGATGGAGGAGCGGGAAGCCGCAGAGAAGGCGGCCAAGGCCGAGAAGGCCGAGGCGAAGGCCGCCGGCGAGAACACCGCGGGATAGCACCCCGCAGTAGGAACGGCTCCGCAGCACGAACGAGCACCGCGTGAGGGGCGCCCGGAACCATCCCGGGCGCCCCTCACGCACGTCCAGCCCCGTCCGGGGCGCGGGCTCAGTCCTCGTCGGGGTCGCGCCGCACCGACAACAGGTCCTCCAACTGTTCCTCGCGGGCCTGGGCCGCGACGAACAGCAACTCGTCGCCCGCCTCCAGCGAGTCCTCCTGGGTGGGGGCGAGGACCCGGGTGCCGCGGATGATCGTCACCAGGGAGGTGTCCTGCGGCCACGCCACGTCACCGACCCGGGTGCCGGCGAGCGCCGACTCCGGGGGCAGCGTCAGCTCGACCAGGTTGGCGTCACCGTGGCTGAAGCGCAGCAACCGGACCAGGTCGCCGACGCTCACCGCCTCCTCCACCAGCGCCGACATCAGCCGGGGCGTCGAGACGGCGACGTCCACGCCCCAGGACTCGTTGAACAGCCACTCGTTCTTGGGGTTGTTCACCCGGGCGACCACCCGCGGAACGCCGTACTCCGTCTTCGCGAGCAAGGAGACGACCAGGTTCACCTTGTCGTCACCGGTGGCGGCGATGACCACGTTGCAGCGCTGGAGCGCCGCCTCGTCCAGCGAGGTGATCTCGCAGGCGTCGGCGAGCAGCCACTCCGCCCGGGGCACGCGCTCGACCGAGATCGCGGTCGGCGCCTTGTCGATCAGCAGGATCTCGTGACCGTTCTCCAGCAGTTCACCGGCGATGGAACGACCCACCGCCCCCGCTCCCGCAATGGCGACCCTCATCAGTGACCGCCTTCTTCCTCGGGGCCCTCGGCGAACGCGGCCTCCACCTTGTCGACGTCGTCCGGGCGCATCACCACGTGCACCAGGTCACCTTCCTGGAGCACGGTCTGCGAGGTCGGCAGGATCGCCTCGCCCAGCCGGGTGAGGAACGCCACCCGCACCCCCGTCTCGTCCTGGAGGCGGCTGATCTTGTGGCCCACCCACGAGGTGGGGGTGTGCACCTCGGCGAGCTGCACCCCACCGGTCGGGTCCCGCCACAGCGGCTCGGCGCCGGAGGGCAGCAGCCGCCGCAGCATCTGGTCGGCGGTCCAACGGACCGTGGCGACGGTCGGGATGCCGAGGCGCTGGTACACCTCCGCCCGGCGCGGGTCGTAGATGCGGGCCGCGACGTGTTCGATGCCGAACATCTCACGCGCCACCCGGGCCGCGATGATGTTGGAGTTGTCGCCGCTGGACACGGCCGCGAAGGCGCCCGCCTCCTCGATGCCGGCCTCCCGCAGGGTGTCCTGGTCGAAACCGATGCCCGTGACGCGCCGTCCGCCGAACCCGGAGCCCAGGCGCCGGAAGGCGGTGGGGTCCCGGTCGATCACGGCGACCGTGTGCCCCTGCTGCTCCAGGGTCTGGGCGAGAGCGGAACCCACTCTGCCGCAGCCCATGATGACGATGTGCACGACCGTCCTTCCGACTGTCGATCTCTCGCTGAACTAGTGGAACTAGTGGAACTGGTGAACTCGTGCGAACTGGATGACTTGCTGACTGGCTGGATTCGTATGGTGTCGCTGAAGTTGTTGACGTCGGTCACGGCGCCGCGGTTGTCCGGCATCGGTGACGGACGGGACGCGCGCACGGCCCCGTGGAGTCGTCGGCGAACGGGCGCGGGCCGGGGGCCTGCGGACTTGACCCGGGCTTGACCCGGGCTTTGCCAAGTCCCCGCCGATCGTGACGACTCAGGCTTTACAGGGTCTCAGACCGGGGCCGAAGCCACACACGCGCGGTCGCCCCACGGCTCCCTCCCGCACGGCCGGGAACCGGCGACGAATCGTCACCACGAGTTCTGGGGTGGTGGGTGGGCGGCCCCCCGTTCGAACGCATACGATCCTCTGCGTGTCCAAACTGACCGACGTGCCCAAACGGCTTCTGATCGGGCGCGCCCTGCGCAGTGACCGGTTGGGGGAGACGCTCCTACCCAAGCGCATCGCACTCCCCGTCTTCGCGTCCGACCCGCTCTCCTCCGTGGCGTACGCGCCGGGCGAGGTGCTGCTGGTGCTCTCCATCGCGGGCGTGTCGGCGTACCACTTCAGCCCGTGGATCGCCCTCGCGGTCGTCGTCCTGATGTTCACGGTGGTCGCGTCGTACCGGCAGAACGTGCACGCCTACCCCAGCGGCGGCGGGGACTACGAGGTCGCCACCACCAACCTCGGCCCCAAGGCCGGCCTCACGGTCGCCAGCGCGCTGCTCGTCGACTACGTCCTCACCGTCGCCGTGTCCATCTCCTCCGGCGTGGAGAACCTGGGCTCGGCGATCCCGTTCGTGGTCGAGAACAAGGTGCTCGTCGCGGTCAGCATGATCGTGCTGCTCACCCTGATGAACCTCCGCGGCGTCAGGGAGTCGGGGAAGCTCTTCGCCATCCCCACCTACGTCTTCGTCACCGCGGTCTTCACCATGATCGCCTGGGGCGCGTTCCGGGGCCTCGTCCTCGACGACGACCTCAAGGCGCCCACCGCCGGCTTCGAGATCCAGGCCGAACACCAGGGACTCGCCGGCTTCGCCCTGGTCTTCCTGCTGCTGCGGGCCTTCTCCTCGGGCTGCGCCGCGCTCACCGGCGTCGAAGCGATCAGCAACGGCGTGCCCGCGTTCCGCAAGCCCAAGTCCAAGAACGCGGCGACCACCCTGGCCCTGATGGGCCTGCTCGCCGTCACCATGTTCTGCGGGATCATCGGCCTCGCCATGGCCTCCGACGTGCGGATGGCCGAGAACCCGGCCAAGGACCTGGTCCACGACGGCGCCCCGGTCGGCGACTCCTACGTCCAGGACCCGGTGATCTCGCAGGTCGCCGCCGCCGTCTTCGGGGACGGCACCTTCCTCTTCGTGGTGCTCGCCGCCGCGACCGCGCTGGTCCTGTTCCTGGCCGCGAACACCGCGTACAACGGGTTCCCGCTGCTCGGCTCGATCCTCGCCCAGGACCGCTACCTGCCGCGCCAGCTGCACACCCGCGGCGACCGGCTCGCCTTCTCCAACGGGATCGTCCTCCTCGCCGGTGCCGCCGCCCTCCTCGTCGTCGTCTACGGCGCCGACTCCACCCGACTGATCCAGCTCTACATCGTCGGCGTCTTCGTCTCCTTCACCCTCAGCCAGACCGGCATGGTGCGGCACTGGAACCGGCTCCTGCGCACCGAGCGCGACACGGACCGGCGCCGTCACATGAAACGGTCCCGGGCCATCAACGCCTTCGGCGCCTTCTTCACCGGCCTGGTGCTCGTCGTCGTCCTGGTCACCAAGTTCACGCACGGCGCCTGGGTCGCCCTCCTCGGCATGGTGATCTTCTACGCGACGATGACCGCGATCCGCCGCCACTACGACCGGGTCGCCGAGGAGATCAGCGCCCCCGAGGAGCCCACCGACGACGTGGTGCGGCCCTCCCGGGTGCACTCCATCGTCCTGGTCTCCAAGCTCCACCGCCCCACCCTGCGGGCCCTGTCCTACGCCAAACTGATGCGCTCCGACACCCTGGAGGCGCTGAGCGTCAACGTCGACCCGACGGAGACCAAGGCCCTCAAGGACGAGTGGGACCGCCGCGGCATAGACGTCCCCCTCAAGGTCCTCGACTCGCCCTACCGCGAGGTCACCCGGCCCGTCATCGAGTACGTGAAGGGGCTGCGCCGGGAGTCGCCGCGGGAGGCGGTGAGCGTGATCATCCCCGAGTACGTGGTGGGCCACTGGTACGAGCACCTGCTCCACAACCAGAGCGCACTGCGGCTCAAGGGACGGCTCCTGTTCACCCCCGGAGTGATGGTGACCTCGGTGCCCTACCAGCTGGAGTCCTCCGAGGCGGCGAAGAAGCGGGCCCGCAGGCGCCAGGAGTGGAACGCCCCCGGCGCGGTGCGGCGGGGCCCCGTCGAGAAGCGCGCCAAGGAGCCCACCGGCAAGGACTGAGCCGGCGGGACGGCCTCGCTCCGTACGGTGACGGCCCGCTGCACCCGCACCGGGGACGTAGACTGGTGGGCTGTTGTCCCGCAGTCTTCCCTCACCTCTTGTGGAGTCACCCCGCCATGCAGGCAGAACCTAAGAAATCGCTGGTGGGCCAGGAGTACGAGGTCGAGGTCGGACCGGTCGCCCACGGTGGCCACTGCGTCGCCCGCACCGAGGACGGCCGGGTGCTCTTCGTTCGCCACGCGCTCCCCGGCGAGCGGGTGCTCGCCCGCGTCACGGACGGCGACGACGACTCCCGGTTCCTGCGCGCGGACGCCGTGGAGGTGCGGGACCCCTCCAAGGACCGGGTGACCGCACCGTGCCCGTTCTCCGGCCCGGGCCGCTGCGGCGGCTGCGACTGGCAGCACGCGAAGCCCGGCGCCCAGCGGCGTCTCAAGGGCGAGGTCATCGCCGAACAGCTCCAGCGCCTCGCGGGCCTCACGCCCGAGGACGTCGGCTGGGACGGCACGGTGATGCCCGCCGAGGGCGACAAGCTGCCCGTCGGCGAGGTCCCCGCGTGGCGCACCCGGGTGCAGTACGCGGTCGACGAGGAGGGCCGGGCGGGGCTGCGCCGGCACCGCTCGCACGACGTCGAGCCGATCGACCACTGCATGATCGCCGCGGAGGGCGTGACCGAACTGGGCATCGAAGCCCGTAGCTGGCCGGGCATGGCCTCGGTCGAGGCGATCGCCGCGACCGGCTCCCAGGACCGTCAGGTGATCCTGACCCCCCGCCCCGGGGCCCGGCTCCCGCTGGTCGAGCTGGACCGGCCGGTGTCCGTGCTGCGCGTCGACGAACACGACGGCGGGGTGCACCGCGTCCACGGCCGCCCCTTCGTCCGCGAACGGGCCGACGAGCGCACGCACCGGGTGGGCAACGGCGGCTTCTGGCAGGTGCACCCCAAGGCGGCGGACACGCTCGTCAAGGCCGTGATGCAGGGGCTGCTGCCCCGCAAGGGCGACACCGCGCTCGACCTCTACTGCGGGGTCGGCCTGTTCGCGGGCGCGTTGGCCGACCGGGTCGGTGAGCGGGGAGCCGTCCTCGGCATCGAGTCGGGCAAGCGGGCCGTCGAGGACGCGCGGCACAATCTGCGGGACTTCCCGCGGGTACGGGTGGAGCAGGGCAAGGTGGAGCAGGTGCTGCCCCGTACCGGCATCACCGAGGCCGACCTGGTCGTCCTCGACCCTCCGCGAGCGGGTGCCGGGCGCCGCACGGTGGAGCACCTCGCCGCGCTGGGCGCCCGCCGCATCGCGTACGTCGCCTGCGACCCGGCCGCCCTCGCCCGGGACCTCGCCTCCTTCGGCGAGGCCGGTTACCGGGTACGGACGCTGCGGGCCTTCGACCTCTTCCCGATGACGCACCACGTGGAGTGCGTGGCGATCCTGGAGCCGGTGAAGAAGGCCGGCTGAGCTGCGGTTTTGCCGATGCGCATTATATGCGTTGTGGGCGTTACGGGCGATATCTTGACGCTCGTTGATCATGGTCTGACGCCGCGCTGACCAGCGGATATCCGTTACGGAAGGTGAGTGCGGCCCTCGACAGACGGCTTCTCCGGGCGTTTCCTGCGACACGGCGAATAACGAACCGGCCCCTTCTTCTCGCTCCGGTAGCGAGAAGAAGGGGCCGGTTCACGTGCTCACTACGGGGGGCCAGGGGCGACTCAAGCCGCTCCCAGGCTCCGAGGACGGCCCGGTTGGCGTCAGGCCGGAGGGTGTGGGGAGCGCTGGGTGGTCTGGAAGTTTTCGTGACCGGGGGCGCGCCGGACCTCGTAGTGGGAGAGGCCTCTTTGACAAGCCAGGAGACGCAGGCGACGCATAAAGTGGAGCGGTAAGGCGGCAGGGGGCGCGGCTCGCCGTCGGTGTCGGTGTATGGAGCGTGGCCGACTGTCGCAACCGTGTCTGGCGACGCCAATTGCCGTCGCTGAGCAGTCGGTCGGCGCAGCTCTTGAGGACACCGAACTCACTCATCAGGCGACGGGGTGAGCTGTACCCCATAGTCGAATTTCTGAACCTCGGCCCGGGTGCCGGCGGAGTTGGCGAAGGCGCGTGATCGAAGCCGTCGTTGGGGATTCCGGTGCTGAGTCCGACAACGTCGACGGTGTGGCCGTTCAGGTCGATGGCGATGCCGTGCGAACCATCCTGTGGACAGCGTTCGGGAAGGCTCATCACGACGGGGCTCTCTCTGCCAAGGCATCGCAGCAGCCTGACAGACAGGCCTCGTTACGGCGCAGGCCCAGCGGGGCGCGACAAAGCGGACCGTCCGTCTCCCGCTCAGCGGCAAGGGAACTTCTATCGGCGGCCATGAAGCGGCAAAAATCGCCCCGAGGCGGGTGAAGGTTGACGTCAAACGATCCTGGGGGTCTGTGCTTCGCACCCGGACATGGAGTGCTGTCTTCTTGACAGGCGCCCAAGTTCGGGCAATCTATAGCATTCTCTACATCAGGGATATCTTGTCTCACTTTCACGGGTTTCCTATCGCCACTGGAAACAGGAAACCTATTCCATCGGTGACCGGATAACGGGATGCTGTTTCCGTGCCGGGGGAACATGAGGACACCCTCGCACTTCCGTTCGATACATTTCGTGTGGGGAATGAGGGTCCATGCATACCCATCGCCGCGGCGACCGTCTCGCGACAAAATACACACCTTAAACATGGAGAGGACTGAACTAATCTTGATGAATGATCCGATCAATTTCGGGAGTGAGCTCCGACGCAGGCGCAAAGAAGCCCGGATATCGATCTCTGAAATGGCTCAGCGTGTGCACTACAGCAAGGGGCACCTAAGCAAGGTGGAAACGGGTAGGTCCACCGGAAGTCCTGTTCTTGCTCAAGCATGTGACAGGGAGTTAGGTGCCGGTGGAGAGTTGGCCGAGTTGGCGTCCAGCAAGCAGGATGAGTCGTCAACTTTACCGACCGCCCTTGCGCTCAATGGGCTGCCGCCGGCGACAGGTTACTTCATCGGGCGGTCGAAGGAACTGGAAGATATCGCTTCGTTCGTCAATGACGATACCAGCGGAAATGTATGCCTGATCAGCGGCATGGCAGGAGTGGGCAAGACTGCCCTGGCACTGCGCGGAATCTGGAATGTGGTGGAGTCGTTTCCCGACGGGTGCCTGTTTCTCAACCTCGGCGGGGACACCCCGGGCGGGCGGGAAATCACACCCCACGCCGCACTCGATGCGTTGCTCAGACTGCTCGGAGTGACAGGCCAGCGCATTCCGCCGGGGGTTGACGCCCGGGCAAATCTATACCGCAGCACTGCACGGGGAAAAAGGATACTGATCTTCTTCGACAACGTTTGCAGCGCTGCACAGGTCATTCCGTTACTTCCGGCAGAACAGAAGTGCAGGGTTATTATCACCAGCCGGAATCGACTTCATGCCCTTGACGATGCGATTTATTTATCGGTGGATGTGCTTGCGAAGGAAGAAGGAATCGCGCTCTTCCGCTCCGCCGGTGGTCCCCGTGCTGATCGCGCGGACCATGACACCGTCACTCGTATCGTGGCGCACTGCGGTGGGCTGCCGCTGGCGATCCGTATAGCGGCGGCCAGGTTCCGGGGCAACTCGGCCTGGACACCCAGAGACCTTGAGACCCTGCTCGCCGATGAGAAGTCCCGGCTCGGCGTGCTCGACGACGGCGAGCGCAGTGTCGCGGCGGCCTTGACGGTGTCCTGTCGTGCGCTCACTGGTGAACAGCGGCGCCTTTTCGCCCTGTTGGCCCTCTATCCGGGGCCGGAGATGTCCATCGGGAGTGTAGCCGCCCTCGCGGGTATAGATCCGCTGCTGGCGCGAAGCCTGATGGACCGGCTGAGCGACGCTCATCTGGTGACTTATGTCACGGCCGATCGAATCACTCTCCACGACCTCGTCCGTGATTTCGCCCGCGGCAGCGTTCTTCCCGGGGTCTCCGAGCGTGCCCAGGACGCTTCCGTGCAACGACTGCTCGATCACGCGTTGCTGTGGATCGGGGAGAGCAACGCGCTCCTCACCCCGCATCGCTATCGAGTACCGCACTCGGCAGCGGAACCCTCGGACCATGAGAAGTTCGCCGGCCGCCAGTCCGCGCTCGACTGGATCGCCGCGGAGTGGGCCGGGCTGGTGGGGATGTGCCATTTGGCCGCCGCGCGCGGGCTGCACAGTCGGTGCTGGCAGTTGGCATTTGCACTGCGGGAGTACTTCTTTCTCAACAAATTGTGGGATCCCTGGATCGAGACCCATCTGGTCGCGGTTGACACGGCCCGGGCGTCAAAGCATCGGCGGGGGTTGGCGATATCTCTCAGCAATCTCGGAATCGGATACGTGGATCGAGGGGATCTGGCCGCCGCTGTCGAGCAGTATCAAGAGGCTCTGGAGATCTTCCGGGAGCTGAACGACGAGCGTGGCATCGTCGATGCTCTGTGTAACCTCGCATGGGCGGATCTCTACCGGGGGGAGCCCGAGAACGCATTGCGCGGCTTGTGTGTGGCGCTGAGCCACTATCGACGCATGGGAAACGAAAGAAACGCGGCCATCACACTCCGCGGTATCGCGCTGACGGAGTCGGAGCTCGATCTGTACGCGGATTCGGTTCGCCATGCGAAGCACGCTCGCGAAGTGTTTCGTACTCTGGATCTCTGGCTGGACGTGGTGATGTCGACCAATTGCATTGCATGGGCGCACTTCAGGGCCGGCGACCATGAGGCCGCTGCTTTCCAGTACGACCTGGCCGCCAGCCAGGCCGAGCGGTTCGGGAGCTGCTATGAGAAGGCTCGGGCGCTGGCCGGGCTGGGTAATATTCACGCTGCATCCGGACGGCATGCCGAAGCGGTCGAGCAATGGGCGCGTGCTGATGAGGTCCTTTCTCCGCTGTCACCCGTCATGGTGGGGGAAGCCCGGGTACGTATGGCGTGGTCCGATACGTCGGCGAAGGAATAGGGAGCTGGTGCAGCAACGGAAAGGGTGCGAGATGGAGTTCAGCGCGGCGGAGGTTCTTTCGGAACTCAAGAATCTCCGTAGAGGATTCGGTGTGGAGGACCCTCATGTGCTGGCGCGTGCCGGTAGCGCACTGCGGTACATCGCGGGCGTGGCCGCCGAGGACAATCCGGCCAGGCAGCGCGAGAAGATCAAATCCTGTCTGCAGGAGTGGACCTGCGCCCTCCCCTTCGATCTGTCCTTCTACAGCAGGGTCGCCCTCGCACTCGATGGCTCGGGCACCGAGCGATTCGAGCGCAGGCTGCGAAGGATCGCCGTGGAACTCGGCCGTGACGCACGCACGGCGCGTCGGCGGGTCGATGAGGCGTTCGAGCGCCTCGCCGAGGAGGCGATGGCGGCCGTGGTTCCCCCGCGACCCGGGCGCCCCGAAACACCTTGGCATCTCAGAAGCCTCAAGACACTTGTTCTCCTCGGTTCCCAAGGAGCGGAGGTCATCGAAGAACGACGCATCGTGAGTCACCAGGACGGATTGATGGACATCTCCCATTCATCCACCTTCGCGACCGCAGGCATGGAGACGCCTGCGGTCGACCCCGGAGGTATCTCGATCACCGTGCTCCAGGGCGGCACGTCGTCCGGGTCTGCGTGGCTGTCAGCCACCAGGCTGGGAATTCGGGTACGACTTCCTCATGCGCTCGATGCGGGGCGCAGTCATGCCCTGACGTTCCGCACCTCGGCGCCTGGTGGGAAGGTGCTCGCACCGTACTACGTGTGCACGCCCAGGATGCCGTGTGAGCGGTTCGATCTCACGGTCCGTTTCGACGGATGTCCACTGCCGCACCGGGTATGGCGTCTCGAGGACGAACTCCCGCTGGAGGCCGGAGATACCTCGCTCCGCCGCAGTGCAGTGGATGTCGACGCGGTGGGAGAGGCCCACGCCACGTTCACCGACCTGAAACCGAACCGCTCGTACGGACTCGGCTGGGAGTTGACACCCTTCCGGCCGGACCTGCACTTGCGCTTGTACCCGGCAAGGCAGGTGCGAGCCGTTCGGTGATCAGTCCACCGGCAGCGGAAGCAGATCACTGAGATCAGGTCGGTCGGCCTCGGCCCGGGCGGCGGCGGCCGCGTCCAGCAGGGTACGCAGCAAGAAGTCGTCGCCGCCGACCGCGGCCAGCAGAAGGGCATGGTCTCCGCCGCCGATCGCATCGACGGTCTCGAACCCTTCACGGAGAAGGCTGAGATACACCGGGCGCGGAATATTACGCTCCGCATGTCGGGCGAGCGGCACGAACTCCTTGGGGATACCCAGTTCGAGCTGGACCGGCAGCAGGTCCGGCAGATCGCCGAGATCCTCGGCCTGGCGCATATGTGCAGTAATGTCCAGGACTGCGCCCATGACGTCGGCCGTCCGCCGGGCTGCCTGGCGGACCGGGCCGGTGCCCCTTGCGGTGACGGGCAGCGTCAAGGTGATCGCCTTCTCGATCTGTGCCAGCGCCATGCCCTGCGTCCACATCAGACAGGCGAGGGCACTGCGGGCGCGGCCATGCCCGGCACCGTTCCGCTGCCGGTCACCCAGCACTCGGGCGACCAGCGCCTCATGGACGCCCTGCCGCCTGAGCGCCGATTCGAAGGACTTGCGCTCGGCGTTCGCCTTGGGACTGCGCTGCTCGAAGCGGACGTCGTGCAATTCCGCGGTGAGATGAGCCGCGCAGATGAGTGTCATCCGGTTGATGCCGTCGTCGGGTACCGCTCGCAGCGCCTGGACGACGGCGTCGACCGAATCGACACCCAGACCGCTCCGGATGACGATCTCTCCCAGCGGTGTCAGAGCGAGTCCGGAGTCCGACTTGTCCAGGAAGCCACTTTCGGTCAACTGTGCTACGGCAGTGCTCAGGCCCGGGCCCGGGAAGGGCGCCGTCGTCGGGGCGG
The DNA here is from genome assembly GCF_042724695.1 of Streptomyces sp. NPDC127068. NCBI lineage: Bacteria > Bacillati > Actinomycetota > Actinomycetes > Kitasatosporales > Streptomycetaceae > Streptomyces > Streptomyces sp. NPDC127068. The sequence goes on from NZ_JBHXEN010000003.1 coordinate 14,864, forward strand.
CCCGATGCTGGTGGGCCGCGAAGGTCCAGGCGAAGAACTCTTCGATACCGGCTTCGGTCAACCGTCCCAGGTGGGCGACCGGTCCGGCGAACGCGGCGAGCACGGACGACCGCAGATCTGCCGCCGTATGGGGCAGCGCGGACCGGATCGGGCCGGGCGCGGCAAGCACGTAATCCCGTTGGATGCGCTGGGCCTCCAGGGGGCCGTCGGCCAGGACGAAGGAGCGACCTCGTTCGGTGAGTCCTTTGCGTCCGGCGCGACCCGCCATGTTTTTGTACTCGGGTACGGAGTACTTGCGTTCGCCCGCGCCGGGGTGATCGAGCTCGCAGATCACGACGGAGTCCGCCGGCAGATTGACCCCCTGGGCGAGGGTCGTCGTCGAGACGAGTACCCGTAGCTCGCTCCCGGGCTGCTTGAACGACTGCTCCAGCAGGCGTCGCTCCTCGTCACTCAGGTCGGAGACATGGAAGGCGACCCCTCTCGCCAGGCATTCGCGCAGCAGATCGTTCACCTGGCCGTCGTCGCCCTGGGGCAGTTTGCTGATCACGGTCTCGGCGGGTGGGAGGCCAAGGCGTCGGGCGAGGCTCCGTGCGGTGGTACGGACGTCGTGCCGGGTGGCACGAAAGACAATGACCTGATCGCCCTCCTCGACCAGTCGTGCCGTCAGCTCTACCGGCAACTGGTCTAAAGTAGCAACAGGGTGTGGTAGAAGCTGTTCGGCCTGGTCCTCTCCGTCTTCCGGCCGATCGGCTCCGGTATCCGACCGGTGGACAAGTCGCCCGTCCGTGCCGATGACGCCTTCCACCAGGACCGTCTCCCGCTCCTCACGCCGGACCAGCGTGGCATCGAGCCACTGCGCGAGTCCGTCGGCATCGCCGAGCACGGCGGACAGTCCGACGATCTGGGGCACATGTGCGCTGCGCCTGCGCATCTTCATCCAGGTGAACAACATCTCCAACTGCGGTCCGCGCTCGGGCAGCCCCAGCGCGTGGATCTCATCCACCACCAGGACTCCGACAGAGTCCAGGAGATAGGGATGGCCGGAGAGGAGGCCGATGTACTTCTCGTAGGTCAGAATCGCCAGTTCGTAGGAGCCCTTGAAGAGCTTGGAGATATCGTCCCGCAACTCGCCTGTGGCTCGGATCGTCCTGACTCCTGCGGCGCCGTACAGGTCCACGAACCGCTCGTACTGGTCGTTGACAAGGGCACGGGTGGGCAGCAGGAAGACGGCCTTTCGGCCCTGGGCCACGGCACGCATCGCGGCGATCTCGCCGATCATCGTCTTCCCCGCGGACGTAGGCGCGCTCACCAGAACGCTGTTTCCGTCCAGGAGCACTGCCTCATTGACCGCGTCGACCTGCAGTTCGTTCAACTTGTTGAACTTCTGGCGCCAAGCGGCGATGACGCCCTCATCGATCCCGTACTGGCCGAGAGTCGACACAGCCCGGGTGATGCGCGGGGGCTGCCGTGAGTCGTCGAGAGCGAGGTAGCGCGGACCCGGCTTCAGGACGGGGAATTTCATTCTCCCGGACCAGCCACCGACGCGCGGCTCTTGAGCTTCATTCTTCAGCTCAAGCCTATGGGAACTGATGTTCGTAAACAGGTATTCGGTCAGCTTGGTCAGTGGGATCTTGCCTTCACTGGTCAGACCCCTGTCGCCGAGGAGGGCGCGAATGAGGTAGTAGCTCAGGAGGCCATGGCGCAGCTCCCGGCTCTCCTGCGCTTCTTGGTCCTTGTCGGATGCCGTGAAAATGAGCCGGCCGCTTCCGGTGATCCTATGCAGGACATCCCGGGGTGAGGGCTCCATGGAGCGGCTCGTGTAGGCGCTCTGCGGCTCCGGCAGCACTTTCGCCAGGGCCGAACCCGAGTAGCAGCAGTCCAGGGCCACCAGCAGTCTCTTCGCCGGGATCGCGTTGATCAGCTCCGTGAAGTCTTCCAGACGCAGAGCCGTTTCGGCCAGGCTTGCCGGGTCCGCGTCATGGGTGGCCAGCTCGGCGGTTGGCGTACCGTGGCCGGAAAAGGTGATCATGACGAAGTCGTCCGGCCCGCTGTCGCGTCCGAGCTGTCGCATTTCTGTCAGCAATCTGTCCTTGGTGGCTTCGCTGTCCAGAACTAGGCTGGTTGACCCCCGATAGTTGTCCGAGAGCAGGGCGTGCAGTGCGATGGCGTCCGCCTTGGCAAATCTCAGTGCCTTCAATTCGGGATGCTGATAGTTGTCTACTCCGATGAACAAGCCGCGGAATTCCATCCGACCTCCAGAAGTTCTGTTGTCGAGGGGAGGAGAGTACGGCATAGCCGGCCAACCCTGCAGCGCACTCCGAGGAATGGAGTGCTCGGATGTCGTTCCGCATTTCGAGAAAGGGGAGGGAATGGCAGTTTGGGAGGCCCCGGACGCCGTCAGAGGCGACGGGAATCTGGTGCGTATTCGCCCGTCCGATATCGGGGCAAAGAGTGGCAAGTGTGCTCAGCGTCTTGCGCTGAAGGTCCGTCCAGGAATGTCCCGGGTGGTCGACGGACCCGTATCCCGTCGCCCGTCCAAGACCTCGGCCCTGGGTCCCTTGTACGCGGTTCTCGATCTGATCGAGTTCGATCAGATCCCACTGGAAGAAGCGCTGACGAAATGGCGGCACGACCCGAACCGCCGACCACCGCACCCCGGCCTGGTCCAGTGGACGGAGCACGCAGTGCGGGGATATCTGGCGGCCGTGGCGGGGAGCGCACCGCTGGCACCGGTGTCGCGCCAGTGGGCCCGGCAGCGTACCGGCCTTGAGGACGGTATCCCGGTCGTGCACGAAGAGACGGTGACCGGACGGCGTTACGAGGGCGACGGAATCCGCGAACTGCGCATTCCACGTATCAAGTCCGTCGACCGAGGCCCAGGGAACCCCACGGATGGCGAACGGGCGGAGACCGCACTTGCCGCCGCGGTGCTGGCGGACGCCAGACCGGTCCTCAGTTCCCGGTGGAAGCCTCAGCAGCAGCTCACTCTGGGGAGGTTCACCGCTACCGCCCACGTCCGGGTCGTCGAAATCGGCTGTGTCGACGCATCCCGCAACGTCCTGTTCGAAGGCACCCCGGAGGAGGCTTACCACCTCTATGTCCGCACAGCGGATGAACGTGTGCGCACCGTGAAGGCGGGCGGCGGCTACCACCCGGGACAGGAATGCGGCACCTGCGAGCTTGTCGACATCTGTCCCGCGGTCCCGTCCCGTCCCGGCTTCCTCGGCGTCGACTCCCCGCCGGCGCAACGCCGTTCCTGGTCCATGACGACGGCACGGGCCTATCGGACCTGTCCGGCACGCGCGTACCTCCAGGGCCTGTTTCTGCCCAGGGCCGACGCGGCCGAGAACACGGCGGCGACCGTACGAGGGCAGGCCGTGCACACGGCGATCGAGGAGCTGCACAGTCGTAGCCCGGTCCGTGCCTGCGCATCCACCGACGCGCCGGGCACACCGGAGCACTGGCGGGCTGGCAGATGGGAAGTAAGCGGCTTCCAGGCGAGGCTCGGCACGCAGATGGTCGGGGACCACGCCCTCGTCTGTCCGCTGCACGGACTGCCCGGCGACGCACAGGTGTACCCGGAGCGGTCGCTCGTCGTCCATGACCCGGAAGCCGACGTGGTCGTCGTCGCCAAGACCGACCTTCTCTATCGGCGGATGGACACCTGGTTCCTCCGGGAGACCAAGACCACCCGTTCTCTGGACGAGAGCGATCCGCTCGTTACCTACCCTCAGCTCGCTCTGGCACTGCTGCTGGCCCACGAGGGCGCGGTGCCCGGCACGACGGAGGGCGGGACCACCGGCTGCCGTGTGGAACTGGAGCGGTTGACGGGCAGCGGGCCGGTACTGACCGAACTCGAAGGCGAAGACGGTGAACTGCTTTCGCAGGCGCGCCGGATCGTCACCGACCACGTCACCCCGTGGCATGCGGACCAGGAGTACGTGGCCGGTCCGGGCAAACACTGTGAGACGTGCCCCGTCATCCAGTGGTGCCCGGACCGGGCGGGGAGGAGCGCCACGTGAACGAGTGGATCACAGGGCCACGGGACGACGCGGGCGAGCGCCGGCGTCGCGTGGTCGCCGCGGCGTTGCGGGCCGCCTACGCGTGGTCGGTGCGGGGGCGTTTCCCCACGGCCATGCGCGAGGTCGCCATGATGACCGGCGTCGTCATGGAGGCGCACGGCCCCGGTCGCGGTCCGGTGTCCCCCAGCGCCCTGATCGACTGCCTCCGTGACCCTCTCGGTGAGCTGCCCACGTTCGCCGAATCGGGTGAGACCGAGGACTCGGCGGTCGCCGACGCGGTCCTGCTCGACTCGCACGACCGACTGACCCCGGACGTACATGACTTGGTCTGTGAATACGCCCTCCCCCTGGCCGGCACCATCGAAGCGGAGGCCTGGCTCCCGACCTGGACGCGGATGCACGCGGACCATATCCGTCGGCAGGCGTTCGCCTCCCTGATCGAGACGCGGAGCCAGGACGACTACGTCGCGTCCAGGAAGTTCCTGATCGACCACCCGGCCGGAAGCCGCGAGGAGCTCGCCGAGCTCGTCAGCACGACGGGTGTCCGTGTGGTGTTCCGGGGGTACACCGAGATCCCCGCCGATCAGCAATACCACGCGACCTCCGACACGGCCTGGTGGTGGCCGTGTCCGGTCTGTGCCTGGCCCTTGGAGGTGACCGGGCGGACCGTGCGCTGCCGCTATCGGCCGCACGCGTCCGTCTTCCGCATCGTCCCGGGAAGGTCACCCCGCTCCCGTCCCGGCCTGACGGCCCTCGACGAGGGGCCACGGGTGGCCAGGCCCGAAGCCCGGCCGGTGAACGATGCCGTCTGTCTGGACGCGGGTGTGTGGCGGTTCGTCGTGGTTCCCGGTGCCGGCGAGTTGAGACTGTGCCGCGCGCTGGAGAAACAAGGGGCTCAGGTCCGTATGTGGCCCGACCTCGACAGCTACGACCTGCATGTCCTGGCCGGCCCGGACGAGTTCCGGATCGATATGAAGGAGTACCGGTCCGTGCACCGACTGATCGACGACCTGCGAACGAAGCCGCCGCGGGCACGTGTCCTGCTGCCGCAGACCCATGAGCACCAATGGGACGTCGTCAAGGCGGCACTGCCCTCCCTCGCCATCACGACGGAGACACGCTTCCGTACCGAGGTCCGGCGAGCACTCAAGAAGGGCCGGGCAACGTGAACAATGCCCCTGGGAGACGATCCCTCCCAAGGTTGATGGGGGCCGCGATCGGACTGGCCGCGAGCTTCTTTCCCGTTGATGTCGCTACGGGCCACAGACGTACGACCACACGCGCAGATGCCCTGTTCGTCCTTGACGGTCACATCGCGGACTGGTCCGGCTGGTCCACCCTGTCCGATGGTGACGCGAGGCGGTTCACCAAGCTGCTCCGCCGCCGCCCGAACCAACTGGCCAACGCCGAGGCGGCGGGCAAGGTCCTGGACCGACTGCTGGTCGACGGGGAGATCCCCGGCTGCCGGGCGGCCGACGACTACACGGGAGACGACAACGGCAGGATCCTGGTAGAGCCCGGGATGCCTCTGCCCACGTTCCTCGATGGCTTCCTCCGCGACCTCGACGTGCTCGACACCGGGCGCGAGCGCAGCCTGCCTTCAGCAGAGGCAGGACCGCACACCACCACGACGGTGATTTCGGGACCCGATGGCATCAGTCAGAAGTACGTCGACTTCCGCTACGAGATCCGGCCGCACCATGTGGCCCGGACCACCCCCGCACCGACCCTCATGGACGCGCCCGTCCTGCTCGATCGCTGGGTACCCTTCTCCCAGCTGTGGGACATCGCCGCGCGGATCGACCACGGAGTGGACAGCACGGGCGACACCGACTTCCGGCGGAAGGCGGTGGACCAGTTCGCCGAGCGGATCCAGTCGCGGGAGGGGACGCCCGTGACCGGGCTACGGCTCACCGCCGGCATCCTCAACGAACTCCTCGCCTACACCGGCTTCGGGAAATCGGTGGTCCTCGTCGAGACCTTCGCCTGCTGGGCCGCGACCCAAGACATTGTCATGGCATTCGTACTGCCCACCAACGCGGATGTCGTCCGGGTTACCCACGCGGTGGAGCGTGCGCTGCACCTGCTGGGTGAGGACACGGACAGGACCGTGGTCCCGCTCGTTTCCCCGCGCGCACTGATCAAGGTGGCGGAGACGTCGTCCGCGCGAACGCCGGCGCAGGGCCCCGACGCCGACTGGATCTGGCGGCGCTTCGGGTACGGCTGCGCACTCGCCGCGGTGGCCGACTCGGGTGGTGCCGCGGACGGCTGGCAGCCGGGCCGCGAACCGTGCGCCAAGCTGCGCAGTCCGCGTCCGCGCGGCAGGGACAAGAGGGTCGCCTGTCCCTGGCGTACGACCTGTGACCGTTCTCGACCCGTTCGGGAGGCGTGCGCCGCGGATATCATCGTCACCACACACGCCAATCTGCTGACCGGCCTGCTGCAGACACCGGTGGACGACGGAGGCGGCGAGAGCGACCGGCTGACCGTCGAGGAGCTGGTGCTGCGCCGCTGCCAGATCGTCGTCATCGACGAGATCGACCTCTTCCAGCAGTTCGCCATCGACCGGGCGGGGCGGGGACTCGTACTGGATCGGGCGGGGCGGACCAACACTCCGCTGCGGAACTTCGACCGGGACTTCGGCGAGGCATTCGGGCGGCTCCACGACGAGACCGACGCGAGTGTGCGGGATGCCTTCGTCAATCTGCGTTATCTGTCCGAGACGTACGTCAGCCATCTGACCTATGCGCGGCTCGGGGCCACCAGCCGCCTCGGACGCCGTCGTCCCCGGGGACCCGGCCGCTTCTGGATGGTGCCCAGGCGGTGGGACAACTGGCTTGCCGGAAAACTGTTCGGGGTCGAACCCGACGATGTGAGCGCCGACCAGATGAACACCTTCCGATCGCTGTTCCCGGACGGGCCCGACCTCGCCCCCGACGCGCCGAAGGGCTTCGCCGAGGCCCGCCGCGAACTCACCCTGGTGGTCACCCCCGGCGCTGGAGGACTCGCGGTTGCGACGGCCCGCACCGCCCTCGATCGCCTGACCAGGGCTGTTCCCGAGGAGGACCGTGCCCACGTGGTCAATCGGATCCTCCGCCGGGTCATCCTCGAACGCATCCGCGTCTCCCTGCACAGTCTTATGGCCAACAACGCGCAACTCGTCGATGTGGGGGTGGAGTCCGCCCAGGACATCGCGGAGGCCCTCGGTAGCTACAGCCGGTGGCAGCTCACCCCGACCGGGCCGCTCGGCAGGCTCGTCTTCGCCTTCACCGAGTACTTCGACGACACGGGAGCCGACCCCGCACAGCTGATGACCACGGCGTTCGGCGGTGACCCGCACTCCTACGTCGTCGGGCTCGGTGACACGACCGCCCTCGCCCACGCCGGGGTCCGCAGAATCGTCCTGGGCCTCTCGGCGACCTCGTACTTCCCAGGCGCCCCGCACCATCATGTGCACACCAAGCCCTCCTGGTGGGTGGCCGACGACACACCCGGCATGGTGCACATCCTCCCCGCCCCGATCCTGGACGAGGAGACACGGCCGCGCCGGATCTCCGGCCTGGAGGGCAGCGCGCGGGACGACTCGATCACCCGCATCGCCGGATCGCTGTGGGGTACATACCTCCGCGCGGAACTCGAACGGCTACGGGCCGACGACCGGGACCGGGCGCGCGTCCTACTCGCCACCACGTCGTATCTGGCAGCCCGCCAGGTGGCGGAGGGACTGTTCTCCGCAGGTGTCGAAGCGTCACGGATCTGCCTGGCGGTCCGCCCCGGCGAGGATGAGCCCGGTGCCCTTACGGACATGGGCAACAGACGGTGGCGGGAACTGCCCGCCGACCGGCTGGAGGACTTTCCGCAGTTGAAAGAAGCGGACATTCTCATCGCCCCGCTGGCCCGAGTGCAGCGAGGGGTGAACATCATCGGCAAGGGCGACCGGTCCGCCCTGGGCTCCGTATGGCTGATCGTCCGGCCCATCCCGCTGATCGACGAGCCCCCTGAACTGCTCGCGCACATCCAGGCCAAGGCGCTCGCCGAACACCGCGGCCCGTCCAGCGATCCGCTGGCCCTGCTCGCCGAGCGCAGGAGAACTGCCGGCACGTATCTGGACGAGATCGTCCGCAGACCTCCCTATTTCCAGGCGCAGCCGGACGAGGTCAAGCTCGGGGTGGTCGCCGAGATCATCAACGGAGCCATCCAGCTCATCGGCCGTGCGCGCCGAGGTGGCACACCTGCCGTCCTCCACCTGGTGGACGGGGCCTTCCACGACCGGCACGGCGGAACCGACTTCGCCACGCTGATCCTCCAGCTGCGGGAGAAGTGGCGCAGGGACGGCGTTCTCCATGACATGCGCGCGTACTACGGAACGACGCTGGAGGCGTTCCTCACTTACGCCGAAGACCAGAGCCCCGGAGCGTCCTCGTGCTGATCACTCTCGCCTATCGCGTCCCCAGGGAGGACTTGGACACGCTGCTCGGCACCGTGACCGCATACCCCCTGACCAAAGAGTTCGCCGCCGTGTGGGACGACCTGCCCCGGACGAAGGGACGCCGGCGCCAGCCGTACGAGGCTCTGGCCACCGGCCTCGTCGCCGCCACGGGACAGCCCGTACGTCTCTTCGGCAAGGGAGAACTCGCCGAAGACGAACGTTCGACCGGCAGCCGCATGCTGCTCCTGACGACGGACAACGCCCTCGACTACCGATTGAGGGTGGCGATACGGGCGTGGGAAAGGCACATCCGTGAGGGAAGGGGCACCCCGGGACTGGCCGACTTCCTGCCGGTGCCGGAGGACGGGCGTTCGTTCGCCGAGTTCATCACCTTCCGGCCCGGGATGGTCCCGACCGCTCCGAACTGGGTATTCCGCACGGCGGCCTGGCAGATCACGCGACAGTTGGCCGACGGCCCCCTCCTGGTGGACGAGAGTCGTTCGCCCCTGACCCTGCGGATGGACACGGACGGGTCCCTGCTGGCGTGGGACCGACGCGACCTGATCGTCAACCGAAGCGGCTCGGCGTTCAGCATGGCCAGGGTGAGCGCCCGGCTGATCACTCGTGCGGGCATGGACGACGCGGTCGTGTGCTTCGACGCCCGTCTGTCCCGGGTCTCCCCTCAGGGGCACTGGGCCAGGTACGTCTGGATCGATCGGGGCGACGCGGACAAGCCGGTCCTTCGGCTCCCGCTGCTGCGCAGCCTGGACAAGGAGACCGAGCGCTGGCGCAGTGATCTGAACCCGGCCATCGCGAAGATCCTCGAAGCCTGCCAGCTGCAGCCACTAAGGATTCCCGACGAACTCCCCGATGTTCCAGACCTGATCCGGCCCCACATGGCGGGCAGCCGGTTCCACACCCTCGGCAGCGGGCCAGGGCCGAGGTTCATGCTCCGGCTGCACGAACACATTGTGCGCATGCTGCCCGAGCTCGTGCCTCTGACCTACGAGACCGACAGACGCATCAAGCTGCTGAACCCGGTGAAGCGGTACCCGGCGGGCGGCCCGCCGACCGCCGGGGTGGGGCCCAGCGGCTACGACAGAGTGACACTGGCCTGCATCTACAGCACGTCCGAGGCCAGGCAGCGCATGCTCGACGAAATCGGGGATCTGGCGGGCCGTCCGGTGTCGCCGGACCCGGACTCGTCCGCCCCAATGGCGATCAACGACCGACTCGACGTTGTCGCCCGGCATTGCCCGGACCTGCTCGCCCACGAGACGGCGAACCGTGCGGCCCTTCTCGATTCGCTGCGGCTGTCCACTGGACCCGCGCATCTGGTCGCCGCCTGGTTGGAGACCGAGTACCACCCTGCCGCCGAGCGGCCCGCACTCGATGCCAAACCGCATCTGCGACGGCTACTGGGACACCTGGGCATACCCACCCAGTTCCTCGCCACCGATCCGCTGGAACTGCCCGACGAGGCGAGCCCCCGCAGCACCGATACGAAGAAGCACGCCGCCCGCGCGGCCCTGCGCGATCTGCTCCGGTCCTCGGGCGTGCTGGATGATCGGCTGCGGGTCGCGCTGACCGGCGAACGGCTGCCCAACCCGCTCGACCGCAAGGCCCTTCTCGTCGGCATCCACATGCGGAGGCAGCAGACCGGCGGGAGCAGCTCACCGCTCGTTCTGATCATGGTGGCCATGTATGTGGACCCGGACGCCCTGGAACCGTGGCGGGTACTGGTGTACAGCGACCGGCGCCGGGCGTGGGTCCGCGCCGCCGAGGGCATCGCGGACTGCTTCGCCGGCCCTATCGGTACGACCCGTCTCGGCCGTACCCAGGAGAAGGCGGAACGCACACGCGAGGAGGTTGAGGACAGGCTCCGGGCCCTGTGCGCCGTGAACCGGGCCGACGTCCCCGTGGTGATCTTCGCCGACACCCGCTCGACCAGGACCGTGTGGCCCGGATTGCAGGACAGCAAGCTGGGCGCGGGACCGTTGCCGGGGGACGGACTCCACGAGCAGGGAGGGAACGTAGCTGTGGTCCGTCTGAGCAGCGACATCAAGGAGATCGGCAGGCCGGTCACGCGCCGGGAGAAGGCCAACATGCCGAAGGACTCGCTCCAGCCTGCCGCTCCCGACCGCAAAGTTTACCGGCTGATGGAGAGCACGGCGAACTCCTGGCTGCTCGCGGGAAGATCGGTGACGATCAAGTCCAAGGGCGGTGACCGAGGAGCGCGCTACACGCGATGGACACTGCCGCCGGAACTGAGGTCGGAGCTACGGGTGCCCTGGCACGCGTACACGGCCCGCGAGATCCTCGTCGTCCGCAGCGGAACGTGGTCGCCGGAATCACTGGTGGCGCTCACCGCGAGGCTCTGCGACCAATCCGTCTCCTGGGACGACCGGACGACACTGCCCGGGCCGCTGCACCTGGCCACGGTCATCGACGAGGATCACCCCGAGTACCGCGCCTCCGTGGAGGACGAGGGCGACGAGGGCTGATCGGTCCTCGCCGCCCTGGTCAGGACTCGACGGTGCCCGGCACCCCGGAGGCGCTCATGCCCCCGATCCGAGGGGCGGCCGGGGACGCCGGGGCCGTCGGGTCAGCACAGGCAGGAGGTCCTCGATCCCCTCACGAGTGAATTCGTCGACGAGATAGTGATCCATTGTGTAGGGCCGGAGGAAGAGAGGAAGATCCTCCATCCGTTCGCCGGGGAGGACGACCGGCAGGATCTTCGGTACCCATGTCTCACTGTCGGCGTGCAGCAGTTCCCGTAGCTGGCCCAGCTCCCACTGCAGGCCGCGATGGGTCTTGTGGTCCACCTCCCCGTTGCCCACCGCCTTGCCCATGGGTGACGCGAGAACAATGACGAAATCGGCTGCGCGAGTGTGCCGGATCGCCCAGAGACTCCAGTCTCCCCGCTCGTCACAGTCCCATTGGTCCATGTGCGCGTCGATGCCGCACCGGCGCAGCAGTTCACCGAACTGCAGAGCGTTCGCCTTGCGCCTCTCGTCGTCGTGCGCATAGGAGATGAACACGTACGGGGGGCTCCCCGGCGGCCTCTCGGCGGGGCCGACCGAAGTCGGCGGTTCCGCTGCGGCGCGGCGTGGCGTGGGTGCGGAGAGAGTCAGGGTGAAAGAGACCGGCTGCTGGGTCGGCCAGTAGTCCACCGCCTTGTCCGAATGGACGGCATAGCGCACCGAGAATTCGACCCGCTGCTTCACACGACCCTTCGGCACCGCCAGCACGGCCCAGGCGGAGCGCGCGCCCTCCGGAACTCCGCCCGAAGGAGAACTGTGCTGCCACCGGATCGCGCCGCGACCGATACCGAAAACGTTGATGACGTCCGCCGTACCGGGAAGGTGGGCGACGGCCGAAGAAGCAAAGTTCGAGGGGACCAGCGCCAAGTATCGGTTGAGCGTGTACGACGTCGGTGCCTGGGGCGACGACACGGCATGAGGCAGGGCGTCGACGACAAAGGCCGAATCAGGCGTGTCCGAGGCGAAGTCCACCCCGACCTCGAACCACGTCAGCGGGGGAATCCCCGGCTCAACCGCCAGTTCGTAGTTGATCCTGATCAGATAGGTGTCCCAGTCGTCGTCCATGTCCGCCGGGGTGCTGACGGCGTCCTCCTGCCACATCCCGAGGGATACGGCCCCGATCCGGACACCGTCCGGGGCCGTATCGATCCGGCGGCTGCCCTCGTCGACGAGGGTGAGATCGACTGCGATCGTGCTTTCCGGGCTCACGTGCACCTTCCGAGTCGCTGATGAGGTGAGGTCACGGTAGACCCGGTCGCGACAGGCCCCGGCAGTCTTCTCCCTTACTGTCCGGCTTCTGTCAGGTTTTCCCGGCGGGTGACAACTGGGCGGCCCTCAGCCGGGACAGACCACGACCAGCTTCCCGTCCATCGGCAACCCACCTCCTCCACAGCGATACCCCGCGGCCATGGACCGTGGCTGCGGGGCTCCACTCCGCTGATGTCGAGTAACAACGCAGTCGCCGTCGTCGTCCGTGGGTGCCGTTGGCCGCGGCGGCGGACGGTGCTCCGGCCCGAAACCGCACGCAGATCGGGCTGTCAGTCCGTGACGGTGGGCTCGCCCAGGGGATTCGACGGTCCCCGGAGAACAAGCGGTGAGGGGGGGCCTGAGCAGTGACAGCAGCGGAGGAGGTGCCCGGGCGGCAGCCCGGATCGTCCGGACCTGGGCCCGGACCGGTCAAGCCTGCCCAGCAGTGGTTCCAGGACCGGCCCTCCCCCCCTATCCCTGGGAGCAGGACGCCCTCGACCATATCCGCAGGCTGATGCCCCGGCCGAGCCCTACCGCGCCTGAGCCACGTTCTCCTTCACCGCCCGGTCCGGCCGGGTCAATGAATGCGATCTTCTGGTCGCTGTTCCCGCCGGGCTCTTCCTCATCGAGATCAAAAGTCATCCCGGTGAGCTCCGCAACACCGGCTCCACCTGGAGTTTCCGGGGCACCGACCGCGTCCGGACGATCAACAATCCGCTCCACTTCAACGACGCCAAGTCCAAGGATCTGCGGAGCCAGTTGCAGTGGGCGGCGCGCAAGCTCTATCAGAGCGACCGCATGGTCCCGCGGATCGAGCCGGCGGTCTTCCTCTCCGCGCCCGATCTGGTCAGCGGACTCAACGAGGTCCAGCGCATCCGTGTGTACGGTCGCGACGACGGTGCGAGCGGGCTGAACCGCATCTGGCAGGACTTCCTCGGGCTCCCTCCGGATCGCCCCGAGCGGCGCGTGACCCAGGAGTTCTCCCGCCACCGGCTGCCCCAACTGCTCAAGGCCATCGGCATCCGGCCGTCCACGGGTCATCTTCGTCTCGGCGACGCCTGGAAGATGGAGCCCCACCCCCTCGACGCGGGAGCCTCGTGGGAGGACCGGCTCCCCCGTCGCCGGTCCGTACTGGAGTCGCGAGTCGCAGCCCTCTGCGCCAGAATTCACCGCCTCTCGATGACGCACCACGTGGAGTGCGTCGCGATCCTGGAGCCGGTGAAGAGGGCCGGCTGAGCTGCGGTTCAATCCGATGCGCATCAGGTAGGTCGGGAGTTCCCGAGGGCGGTGCCTGCCGGCCGTGCGGGCCGCCTTCGGGCCGCACGGCTGTCGGCTCGGGTCCGCCCGGTGCCGGAACGCTCCAGCAGGGCAGTGCGTCGTTGGCCCGGCTGCTCGGAGTGTCGGACCGGTCCGCCCAGAAGGTCCCCTCCGCACCGGTCCGTCGAGCGCGGGGCCATCGCCTCCGCCGGCCTCACCGTGCACGGCGTCCTGTTCGCGTACCACGGCGGGCCCGACGTCCTGTACGGGGTCGACCTGGAAGCGCGCCCCGGCGAGCGGCTCGCGGTCGTCGGGCCGACGGGGAGCGGCAAGTCGACGCTCGCCCGGATGCTGTCCGGAACCCAACCGCCGCGCGGGGGTGACGTACGGCTGGCAGGCGTCCCCGTCCACGAACTGCCGTACCACCACGTGCTGGTCAGCCAGAATCAGCACGTCTTGGGCGGCACGCTGAGGCAGAACCTCGAACTGGCCGTCTCCGCCGTCGCACCGGACACGCCGACGGACGATGACGCCGCACTGTGGAGGGCCCTGGAGACGGCCGGTGCGCACGGTTGGGCGGACGTCCTGCCCGAGAAGCTGGACACCACGGTGGGTGTCGGCGGGGAGGACCTGACCGATACGGAGGGTCAGCAACTCGCCCTGGCCCGACTACTCCTGGCGGATCCGAGCGTGCTGATCCTCGACGAGGCGACCTCCCAGATGGATCCCGGTTCCGTCCGGGAGCTGGAGCGGTCGTTCGCGGCGGTGCTGGCGGGACGGACCGTGATCTCGATCGCGCACCGGCTGCACACCGGCCCGGGATGCGGATCGCATCGCCGTCACCGGGCCGCACGGCCCGGCGGGCGCAGCAAGACGGGCAGGGCGAGGACGTCGTTGCCGATGAACGACGGCTGCGGGTCCGGCGCGTCCCCTTCGTGCGCAAGCACGAGGTCCGGGAACCGGGCGAAGAGGGCGGGCAGCGCGATGGCGGCCTCCAGCCGGGCGAGCGGGGCGCCGAGGCAGTAGTGGATGCCGTACCCGAAGGCCAGATGGTCCCTGTCCACGCGGTCGATCTTGAAGCCGTGCGCGGTCTCGTGGAACGACGGGTCCCGGCCGTGCGCCCCGAACCCGATGAGGATGGCCTCCCCGGCCGCGATGGTGACGCCCTCGCCGAGATCGATGTCACGGATCGCGAACCGCAGCGGAAGATGGACGACCGACGGATGGAGCCGCAGGGTCTCCTCGACGGCATCGGCCCAGCGGGCCGGCTCGGCCAGGGCAGCGTTCAGTTGCTGACGGTGGGTGAGGAGTGACCGGACGGCGTTTCCGATCAGCGCGATCGTGGTCTGGCTCCCGGCGCCGATCATCAGGAGCAGGGTGGAGATCAGCTCCGTCTCGGTGAGCCGGTCCCCCTCATGGGCGGTGAGCAGCAGACTGGTCATGTCATCGCCGGGCTCCCGCCGCTTCGCCTCCACGAGACGGTGCATGACGGTGATCAGCCCGCTCGCGACCCGCTCCGACTCCTCCTGGGGGACGTCGGTGGCCAGGATCGCGTCGGCGACGGAGAGCACGTCGGGGCGCTGGTCCTCGGGAACGCCGAAGAGATCGCAGATCACACGGGTCGGCACACCGTGCGCGAAGTGCGCCCGCAGATCCACTGCCGCGCCGTCCTCCAGGGCCTCCAGACCGTCCAGGAGGTCGGTGACGACGGACTCGATCGAGGGCCGCAGCGCCTGCATGCGTCGCGGTGTGAAAGCGGGGCCGATCAGCCTCCGCAACCGGGTGTGCTCGGCCCCCTCCGCGGTGGCCATGGAGTGGACGTCGAGCCAGGGGGAGAGCCAGGGGACGGCGCCCGGCTGGTAACCGGGCCAGGCGCCACGGGCGTTCCGGGTCACATCGGGATGGGTGACCAGCCGCCGGACGACATCGCCCCGCGTCACGGACCAAGCAATGACGTTCTGGGGCAGCCGGACCCGCACGGCGGGCCCGGCTGCGCGGAGTTCCTCGATCTGCTCGTACAGCCGGTCACCTCCGTCGCTGTCCAGGACCGGGACGGAAACCTCGTGGCTGGTGGTCATGAGACACCTCCGGTCACGCGGGGGCAGCCCGTCGGTGGGAGCGGCCACGTGGGTGCGGTCTCGCTCCCGGGCGCCGGGTCGCGCCGGTGCGTGGATGGATGGACTTCCCGGCGACGGCGGGGAATCGGTACCGGGGATTGTGCTGCGCCCGCTCAAGTTCGCATAGAGGGAAATCAGCCTCTTGTCGGGTATCTGAATCGGGGCGGTGCTGCTCGGACGTTCGCCCGTTCACCGATGGGTGCGGTTCCTCTTGACGCGACCGGGGCCGGCGGGTAATCAGGGCGGGCGCCATGGATACGGGCCACAGCGTGGCAGCGCGCTCCGCCCCGAACACCATCCCCTCGTTCCCCCCCACCGGGAGACAGCCATGCGAAGACCACTGACAGCCCTGATCACCGCGGTCGCCCTCGTCGTGCTCGCCCTGTTACCCGTTCCGACCGCCGCCGCGCAGGCACCGGCGCCCGGAGCGGCGTCCGCAGGAGCACCGTTGCTCGTGGCGGACTTCCGGAAGACCTCTGTCTGGGGCACCGGCCACCAGGGCGCGTTCACCATCAAGAACATCGGCACCGCGCCGGTCACCGGCTGGACCCTGACCCTGCGCCTGCCCGCGGACACCGTCATCAGCACCGTCTGGGACGCCCGCTTCAGCCGCGAAGGCGCCGTCCACACCTTCCGCAGCCACGACTACAACGCCGCCCTCGCGCCCGGCGGGTCGACCAGCTTCGGCTGGGTGGCGAGCGGTGCCGGTTACCCGGGCACCTGCACCGTCAACGATTACGCCTGCGGCTTCGACCCGGACATCACCCCTCCGACGGTGCCGGCGGGCATCACCTTCTCCGAGGTCGGCGAGACCGCCCTGACCGTCGGCTGGCGCCATGCGAGCGACGACCGCAGCTCGGTCCTCGACTACGAGATCTCCCTCGACGGCGCGGCCCCCGTCACCGTACGGGGGACGAACGCGTACCGGGCGACCGGACTCAGCCCGAGCACGCCGTACCTGTTCCGCATCCGGGCCAGGGACCTGGCCGGGAACGTCTCCGAGTACAGTCCGCCCGCCCGCGCCCTGACCGGGGACCCCCGCCCGGACCCCGGGGCGATGCCCACCGCCCCCAGGTCGACCCCGTCGCGATAGACCGCCGCTCGGCGGCCCTCGCCCGGCTCCAGCGCCCAAGACCCGGCAGGACGAGGAGCGTCACGCCATCGTGCGTAGCGCTCTCGCCGAGGAACCGGGTAGCCGAGTCAGCGCGAGGGCCCCGCCGAGAGGTGTCCCGCCGAGACGTGTGCCGTGGAGAGGTGTGCCGCCCTTCCTCGGGCGCGTGTCAGGGGGCGCTGCCCGACCAGATGTCCCAGTTCTGCGTCGTGACCCACTCCACCGTGGACGTCAGCCGGACGCCGAACAGACGCTCCGTCGCCGCGGGTTGGGCCGCCAGCAGTTCCTGGTCGCCGGCTGCCACATGGTGGTAGACGCCGGCCACCCCCGCCGCCGACTCCGCGCCGAGCGACTGCCCGAGGCCGGCCTCGAAGTCCTCGACGTCGAGGGGGAGGTAGCGCACCGCGCGCCCCAGCGCGTCGGCGAACGCCGCCGCCAGCTCGGTGCCGGTCAACACCTCGGCGCCGCCGACGTCCACCGCCCGGCCCACGAGCTCCTCGGCCTCCGTCGCCGAGGCGAGCACCCGCGCCAGGTCCGCGTGCGACATCCAGGCCACCCGCTGTGCGGCGGGCAACGGGTAGGCCAGTACGCCGTCGTTGACGAGCGCCGGACCGTGCCACGGGCTGAAGAGGTTGTCGAGGTAGACGGGCGGCCGGACCGACACCGCGGGCACTCCGCTGTCGAGGAACACCTGCTCGGCCAGGCGCCGGGTCTCGAATCCCGCACGCCCGGTGCGCTCCTTCGGCAACGGTGTGTTGACGTTGTAGACCAGGCGGCTCACCCCGGCCTCGCGGGCGGCCCCGACGAGGTTGCGCGCATGGGCGAGCACGGTGCCCGCGTCGTAGACGAGCGGCAGGGTCACCACCGTGTGCGTGACGCCTTCGAAGGCGCGGCGCAGGTCCTCGGTGCTGCCGAGGTCGCCCCGGACCGGGGTCCAGGCGCGTCCCCCGTCGCCCGCCGGCCGGTCGGCGTCACGTACCAGACCGCGCACTTCGTGCCCGCGCCCGGCGAGCAGCCGGGCCACGGCCCCGCCCTGGAAGCCGTTGGCGCCGGTGACCAGGTACCGCTTCGGCTGGTTCTCACTCATATGAGGTCTGCCTCTCTTCAAGCACGGTGGGGGCGGCCGGGGTGCGGTCGGTGCTGCGGGGCGTCGCAGGGGCGGGCGGGGTCGGTACGACCAGCCGCAGCGTGAGCAGGGCCGCCACCAGTGCGAGCGCGGCGCCGGCCAGGAACGCGGCGCTGAACCCCTCGGTCAGTGCGACGTCACGCGGCCCGGGGACCGCTGAGGTCCGGGCGGAAGCCACGCCGGACAACAGCGCCAGGCCGATCACGGAGCCGAACTGCTGACTGGTGTTGACCAGACCGGAGGCGAGCCCCGCCTCGTCGCGTTCCGTGTCGAGGGTCGCCGCGACGGCCGTGGTGACCGAGACCAGTGGCAGGGCGACACCGAGCAGCAGACTCGGCGGCAGTACGTCGGCGGCGAACGAACCCGAAGGCGAGAGCGTCGACTGCCACACCAGTCCGGTCGCGACCAGGACGAACCCGCTGCACATCACCGCCCGTAGCCCGAACCGGCCGATCAGCCGGTCGGTGCCGGACGCGACCAGGACGACCACGACCGAGAGCGGGAGCAGCCCGAGACCGCCGGTCACGGGCTCGTGCCCCAGTACCGACTGGAGGTAGAGACTCACCAGGAAGAACAGGGGGAACAGCGACATCTGCCACATGCCTGCCAGCACATTGGCCAGCCGCAGCGTGCGCCGGTGGAAGACGGCGGGCGGGACGAGCGGATGCCGGACCCGGCGTTCGACGAGGACGAATGCGGTCAGCAGGCCGACGGCCAGGGCTCCGGTCAGCAGTGTCACCGGATCCTGCCACCCGGATTCGCCCGTGTTGACCAAGGCGTACGCCAGGAGCGCCAGCCCGCCGGTCACGGACACGGCGCCGGGCAGGTCGAAGCCGCCCGCGTTCCCGGTGCGGTTCCCGGCGGGCAGCAGTCGACGAGCCGGCAGGATCAGCCCGAGCCCCACGACGACGTTCAGTGCGAAGGTGGATTCCCAGCCGAGCCAACCGGTCAGCACACCGCCGAGGACCGTGCCCGCGGCACCGCCGGCCCCGGCCATCGCGGCGAAGATGCCGAGCGCCCGGTGGCGTTCCGGTCCGTCGTCGAACAGCGACAGCAGCAGCGCGAGCGCGGCGGCCGCCGCCATCGCGGCACCCGTGCCCTGGACGACGCGTGCCGTGATCAGGAGCGGGGCACTGCCGACCAGCGAGCCGAGCAGCGAGGCCGCGGCAAGTGTGCCCAGCCCCGTGATGAAGAGTCTGCGCCGGCCGAGCAGGTCCGCTGCCCGGCCGCTGAGGAGCAGCAGACCTCCGAAGGACACCAGGTAGGCGTTGGCCACCCAGGAGAGTTCGGCGGGTGAGATGTCGAGGTCCCTGCCGATCGACGGCGCCGCGACGTTGATGATCGAGGTGTCCAGGACCAGGACGAACTGGGTGCAGGCGAGCAGCGCGAGCGCCCGCCAGCGGTCAGGCGCCGCCATCTGCCGTCTCCCTCCGCTCCGTGACGGGTTGTTCGTCGAGCTGGCGCCGCTCCAGTCGGGTGAAGACCTCGGGGGTGCTGACGACTCCGGCGCACCCGGCGGCCGTGTCGTACGGATGTGCGAGGGGGCGCTGCGGTGCTGTCGTCGGCCCGCCGATACGACCTCCGGCGATCAGGATGTTCATCGAAGGCTCCGCCCCGGTCGGTGCTTTGACCTGTCCCGTCCCCGGGACGACTCGGCACCACTGTCCGACACGCAGGGACTACGATCAATTAACGAAGAGCCGTCCTGGTTTAAGGATCGTCCGTGGCTGATGACGTGCTGGGTGAGCTGCTGAGGCCCCTGCGGCTCAGCGACATCTTCTACAGCCGGTGGCAGGCCGGCGGCGCATGGGGCGTGCAGGGGGAGGAGGACTCCTGCGCGGTACTCCACTACATGCTGAGCAACGAGTGTTTCGTCGGCTTCCACGACGACTCGCCGCCCGTCCGCCTGGGCGCGGGTGACCTCGCGGTCTTCCCCTACGGCACCGCGCACACCTTCGCCGGCCGGCCGGACGCGGTGGCCACCCAACCGTTGACCTCGGTACTGCCGGAACGCGTACCCGGTTCTTCGGACGTCGTGACGGTCGGCAGCGAACCGACCGACACCGAAATGCTCTGCGCGAGCCTGCACTACGACAGGACGGCCGAGCCCGCGCTCTACCGGGCCCTGCCCCGGGTGATCGTCCTGCGTCGGGACGTGCTCCTCGGGGAACCGTTGCTGCACGGCACCCTGTGCTCCCTCGCATCGGAGATCGCGCGCACGTCCCCCGGCTCCGGACTGGTCGCCCTGCGCGCCTTCGAAATGGTCTTCGTCCTGGCGCTGCGCACCGCCCTGGAACGGCTCACGGAACTCTCGCCCGCCCTCCGGGCCCTGCGCCATCCCGGCATCAGTGCGTCCTTGGTGGCGATCTACCGCGACTACGCCCGCCCCTGGACGGTCGAGACCCTCGCTCGCCGGGCGGGCATGTCGCGCTCCGCCTTCTCCGCGACCTTCCGGACGCTCGTCGGCGATTCGCCCGCCCGTCATCTGACGGTGCGTCGCCTCCAGGAGGCCCGTGCGTTGCTCTCGGACGGATCGGTGGCCCTGGGCGACATCCCGGCCCGGATCGGCTACCAGAGCAACGTCGGCTTCCACCTGGCCTTCCGCCGTGAGTTCGACACCACTCCGGGGGCCTACCGCAGGGCCCTCGGATCGGCCTGAACCTCTCGATCCGTGCTTCCAGGGGTGATCACCATCGCGTCGTGCGGTGACAGGCCGATCAGGCCCTTCCGCCGTTGCGCACGGTCATCCGAGCGCGGCGATTCGGCGCAACACCCCCGGTGACGGACCGAGTGGGGTGTGGAGAAGCAGGGCCGTGGGGGGGCGGGGGGGGGTGGGGGGGGGGGGGGGGGGGGGGGGGGGGGGTGGTGTGGCGAATTAAAACAAAACGCAACAAACACAAAGAACATAGTGAAA
>NZ_JBHXEN010000003.1:35640-237072 GCF_042724695.1 Streptomyces sp. NPDC127068
CGCGGTTGCCCGCCCACCGCGGCGCGGGCCTCTACCCCAACCCCCCCGGGGTGCGGGGGGGGGGGGGGTGTGATGCGCGGGGGCGGGGCGGGGGGGGGTGTGCGCCCGCGGCCCCCCACGGTGGTGGGGGATGTGAGGGCCCCCTCTTCCTTCCTGGTCAGACGCCGGTTCCCGGGCCGTCCGCGTCCAGTTCCACGCTGTACAGCGGACGGTCCTCGATGCCCAGGGCGCGCATCAGCTCGTTGGTCGGAATCCTGTACCTGCTGCCGACGCGGAGGACGGGGCAGGGAAACTCATCCCTGTGGATCAGCCGGTACGCGGTCGTTGAGCCGATCCCGAGCGCTCGGGCCGCCGTCCGCAAGTCCACT
Organism: Streptomyces sp. NPDC127068; assembly: GCF_042724695.1. Lineage (NCBI taxonomy): Bacteria > Bacillati > Actinomycetota > Actinomycetes > Kitasatosporales > Streptomycetaceae > Streptomyces > Streptomyces sp. NPDC127068. The sequence continues at coordinate 36,009 of NZ_JBHXEN010000003.1, forward strand.
GCGACGGGCAGGTCGAACATCTCGGTGAAACTGAGTCGGCCCTTTGCCGGGTCCTTCATGCTCGCCTCCCCGCGGGGCGGACCGGCCTGGTGCCCGCGCGGCGCCTGGACCGTCGCTTCCGGGGGCCGTCGCAGGCCGAACGGTCCCTCGTCTCGTCGTCGGTGTCGGCGAAGGCGCCCTTGCACAGATGATCCGGGCGCACCCGGAAGTGCAGCGGGGCGCGCAACCCCTCCGGGCCATCCGGACGGTCGACCCACACGTCGAGACTCTCCCCGCCCGGAGCGTCCGCCTTCCCGTCGGACGCGGTGAGTGCGCGGTCTTGGGCCGTGGGCTTGACCTGGCTGGAGGGGAGGTCCCGCAGACCGTCGCGGGTGAAGCGCCACGCCTTGGCGCAAGCCGCGTGGACCAGGGAGGAGTCGGAGAGACGGCTGGCGGCGTCCGGGGCGGCCAACTCCTCCAGGAGGGCCAAGACCATCTCGGCCTCGACGTCCGCCCGCTCGGCACGCAGGCGCATGCAGAGGCGCTGGACCGTTCCGGTCAGCCGAGGCAGGACCAGCCAGATCACCAGGAGCTTCCCCGTGCCGTGCGGGGTGACGTCGGTCGGCGCGGTGCGGAGTACCTCTTTCCAGACCGCAGCGGCGAACTGCGGTTCGGAGTCCGGCCCGTACAAGGCCTCGTATGCCTCGGCGGCGGTCAACCGGACCGGCTCCGTCCTCTCGGCATCCGGAGGAACCGTGACGAGGACCGCGTCCCTGACCCGAGGTTCATCGAAGTGTCGACTCACCGAGGCGAACATACTGCTGGAGGGTGGATGCATGACGAGATTTCCTTCCTGGGCTGAGTGCGTCTGAAGGTGCTGGACCGGATGGAGTCGCTGCGGGGTGGTCACACCACCCCGGGAAGGGCGGAAACGGGAAGCAGCCCCAGGCGCCCCACTTTGATGCGTACGTACGCGGTGTTGGTCTTTTCGACCGGAAATCGTCGCCTGGGACCACGAGCGGGTAACAGGTGTGGGCAGGCCGCGAGTTCGCCGGTTCGGAAGGACGGTGGGGCCGGGATGGGGAGGGCGCCCGCCCGGGGGCGGGCACCCTCCAACTTGTGGAGCTCAGGCGGTTTCGGAGGGCGGGGCGTCCGGGGTTTCGGGGCGCGGGGCAGCCGGGGTGGTGCCCTCGGTCCGGTCGGCAGCCCGACGGCGTCGGCTCGGCGGCCAGTCGGGAGACCGGCGCAGGAGGCTCGCCCGACGGTTGCGCTGACGGTTATTCATGGAACCTGTGTTTCCTTCCTGATGGGTCGATGGGTGACTACGCCGACATCTCGCGTTCCTGCGAGCGGCTGGTGCCATCGTGCCCGGGTGCGGAAGGAAGCCGTGGAGCGGAAACTGAGGGAGAACTGAGGCCTGGGGGCGCGAAGGAGCAAGCACGTGTGAAGCGGTACACCGCAGCGCACAGATGAAGGGGGTGTCGTCGAGGGGCCGGACCACAGCTGCCGGTGCGGAGAAGGGAAGTGCTATGGAGGGGCATGTGCTGGGCCCGGTGAGAGCCGAAGGGAGCAGCGGCGGACGGGTCTTCGGAGGCTCGAAGGCAGCCGCGCTGTTCGCCCTCTTGGTGACATCACCGGGCTACCAATGCACAAGGAAGGAGATCGCCGAAGTCCTCTGGGAGGGAGAGGGAAACGCCGACGGCCGGGTGGACCGGGCAGTCTCCGACCTGCGGAAGCAACTGGGCCGAGAGATCGTGCCTCAGGGCAGGTCGGGCTACTGCACGCTCCGTGTCCCGGAGGGCAGCGTCGACTTGCTCCGCTTCCGCGCCGGGGTGGCGAGAGCCGCCGGGCTGAGCCCTCCGGAGCGCTTCGAGCAGCTCGGTGCGGCCCTGGAGGAGTGGCAAGACGACGAGCCATTGCGCGGGTTGACCGAGAGCGGCTTTCAGCTACGGCGGGAGGAGCTGCGGGCGGAGTTGATGGCCGCCGTGTATGCCCGGCTGGACGCCGCCTGGAGGTCCTGGGAGCGGAAATGGCTTCGTGAGGAGACGGAGAAGTGGTTCGAGCGCGCACCGCAACTGCCTCAGATCCTCCAGTTCTACCTGCTCGCTCACGACGACCTGCCGGAGCGTCGGCGTGAACGGCTCATCAAGGAGTGGACGAAGCGCAACGGAAAGCCGGACGTCGACCTGCAGAGCGCCATCGACCACGTCCGGGGAGAGCTCCGGCAACCGGGCAGGTCGTTCCTGCCGCCGGTGCCCGACCAATTGCCCGGTGGTAAGCGCAGGCCCATCGGGCAGGAGCAGCTGATCCGCAGCCTCGTCGAGGTCGTGTGCGAGGAACAGGACGCCGGCAACCTTGCGTTGGTCCTCATCAGCGGCATGGCGGGTGTCGGGAAGAGTACGGTGGCCCACCACCTTGCCCGTCGGCTGCGGGAGCGGTTCCCCGACGGAGTGCTCTACGCAGGGCTGAACGGGTTCGCCGACGGAGACGTGCGGCCCGCCGAACCGGATGAGGTCCTGGACGGGTTCCTGGCCGTGCTGCCGCCCTACGCCACGGTGGTCGGACTGGAGAGCAAGAGCAGTGCGCTGCGATCGGCCTTGTCTCACCGCTCGGTGCTCATTGTCCTCGACGACGCACTCAACGCCCGGCAGGTGCTGCCGCTGCTCCCCACGGACGGTACCTGCGCCGTGATCATCACCAGCCGCAACGACCTCTTGCGCCTCCAGTCCGAGAGGAAGGTGCTGTTCCGGAAGATGGAGCCGCTGCACGAGGCGGACGCCCTGGAGGTGCTCCAGGAGAAGGTATCGAACAAGGACCGGTCGAGATACGCCCAGGCCTTCAGCGATCTGGTCCGCCTCTGCGGCAGGCTGCCGCTGGCCCTGGCCGTGGTGGCCCGACTCCTGGAAGGTGGTGCGCGTCCGCTGCGTACCATCCCCACCCTGGTACGGGAGATGGAGCAGGAGCGCGCGAAGCTGGACACCCTGCACCTGCCGGAACATGAACTGTCGGTCCGTGCGGCGCTGAACTGCTCTGTCCGCGTGCTCGGCGAAGAGGCCCGGTTGCTGCTCTGGCAGCTTGCCGTCCACCCCGGCCCCACCGCCTCGTGGGAGGCGGTGATGGACCTCGGGCGGGTGGTGGGTGAAGGGGCGCGCACCGACCGGGCCTTGGCGGAGCTCGTAGCGGCGAACCTAGTGGAGCTCCAGGACGACCGTTACGGTCTGCACGACCTCGTGCGGGCGTTCGCCCGCCACCACGTGCAGCCAGGGCGGGACGGAGAGACGGTGGACATCGAGCGGGCGACCGTACGGCAGGTGTTGGAACATCAGCTGCACAACGTCCGCGCCTGTGACCGCGTCCTCGACCGTCAGCGCGCCCTGCCCATCGGCGAGCCCGACCGGGTCACGGTCACCGACCCCGCGGAACCAGGACAGGCGATGGCGTTCCTGGACGAGGAGTACGCCGCCGTCCAGCGAGGCATCCGGTTAGCCACCGGTCAGGGGATCAAACGGTATGAATGGCTGCTTTCGATGACCCTGGTTACCTACCAGTGGCGCCGCCACCTCCTCGACGATGCGCTGAAGAACCTCCGGTACGCCGCCGCGGCAGCGGAATCCGCCGCCGCGGCGGTTGATTGCGCCATGGTTCACCGGATGCTGGCAGGAACGCAGTGGCGGCTCGGGATGTACGACGCGGCTGTGGGCAACCTGCGCCGGGCGGTCCTGCTCAGTGAGGGGGACAGCAGCGAGGAAGGCCGACTGAGTCTGGCCCGGTCGCTGCACCGCCTTGGGATCACTCTGCGCAAGCAGGGCGACGGGACGGGGGCGGAGGAAGCGCTAGGCCAGGCACTGGAGTTGTGCCGGGAGGTGTCCGACCCGGTCGGGGAAGCCGCCGTTCTGAACGCCCTCGGGGCGCTCTACCACGACCGGAGCGATCACGAGCAGGCGCTCCGCAGGTGCGCGGACGCCCTGGGGGCGGTGGAGCGCACGGTGGAGCGCAGTGGTTTGGCCGACGTGCTGTTCACCATGGCCAAGGTGCACCTGGCCCGCTCTGAGCGGGACGAGGCCATCTCCCTGTACCGGAGGGCCTGCGACATCTACCGCGAACAGGGGAACTGGCCCAACGAGGACAAGGTGCGACGGCTCTTCGCGGATGTTCTGGTCTCTGCCGGCGAAACGGTCAAGGCGGTGGCGGAGCTGGAGCGGGTCATCGTGCTGCGCGAGCTGATGGGCGGAGCCGGCGTACGGGAGGTCCGGGAGCTGCTGGAGGGATTGAGGTGACCCGCCCCGCCAGCGACCCCCGGCTGCTGTCACAGCCGGGGCGAATGCGTGCGGTAGTACTCGGTCGGGTCGGGGCGCAGCCGCTTCGACGGCCGCCGCGAGCCCAGGCGGGGCAGGTGGGGGCGGAGTTGGTCGAACACCTCACGTACATCCGCCGGGCGGTCCTCCGCCTCCCACCGGACCATCCACAAAGCGAGAGACGCGAACTCCGGGGGGAGTTTGGCAAGCCGGTCCGCCGGCAGCACCGGGCCGTCCCGTTCCGCCCGCTCCTCCAGTCCGCCGTAGGGAAGCCGCATGACGGTCATCTCCAGCAGGATGCAGCCGAGCCCGAAGATGTCCGCCCGCTGCGTCAGACCTGAGGGGCACGCGTCGGACTGCTCTGGGGAGGCCCAGCCGCGCGTGCCGCGCTCGTACTGTGTTCGCTCGCCCGCCACGATCGCGTGGCCCATGTCGATGAGGCGGAGACGGCCGTCCGGTTGAACGATGACGTTCTCCGGTTTGAGATCACAGTGCACCAGACTCCGGGCGTGTACCTCCCACAGAATTTCGCACAGCTGGCCTATGACTGACGCGACGGTTCCAGGATGCCTTACCGGCCGGGCTGCCAGCAGGACCTCTTGCAACTGGCGCCCCTCGACGAATTCCATGACCAGGCATCGGCGCCCCCTGTGCGTCCCGCTGGCGATGATTTCGGGGATGGCCTGAATTCCTGCCAGCAGCGTCATGCGGGAGCCCTCTTCGAGGAGATTCCTGCCGGCCCAGTGGAAGTCGCTCTCGGGGCCGAGGTCCCGGGCCTTCTGGAGCTTCAGCGCCACCCTCTCGCCGCTCCTGCGATCACGGCCAAGGAAGAGGTCTCCTTGGCCGCCGCAACCGACCGTGCCCAGCACTTCGTAGCGCTTCTCCACATCGCCGATCTCCTCGATCTCCCGCATGGTCACCCGTCTTTCCTTTCGCGCAGAGAAGGAGCAGGAAATGTCACAGCCTTGGCTGCCCCCTGACGGGGTGACTCGCACCTCCGCAGTCATCACGGTATCCGCCGGCATGTTCAAGGGAGGAGACTTCCGGTGCCCCGCATCCGACGCCCTCAAGACCCGCGGTTACCACACCGCCGACCCCGTACCGCGCCGCCGAGAGCGATTGGAGCACTTCGCCCTCGGTCCCTTCATGGCCGCTTGCGACGCTCGTTCCAGGCCCTCCGGCAGTCCGCCCCGCCCCCGTTTCGAGCTCCCGCACGACGGTCTGAGGACCTGGTCGGAGCATGGCGTGCGAGCGTACGAAGCGGCCTTCCCCGCCGACCCGGAGCGCCCGCTGAGTGAGGTTCCCGAGCCGTGGGCGTACCGCTACCGGACCTCCGGCCCCGACCCGCGGAACGCCGAGGAGTACCGCTTCACCGTGTGGGGCCGCTGCCTGGCGTCGGCCGACGGGGCCTACCGGGAGATCCGCCTGCCCGTGCACCGTCTCAACCGGGACCTGCCGCCCGACGGGTTCACCGCCGCCGTCGCGCTGGTGCTGGCCGAGGGAGCCCCCGGGCCACCGCCGGAGCACGTACGGATCGTGGAGTTCGCACTGTTCGACGGCCGTACACGCGAGCTCTTCGCCGGCAGCCGGGCGCAGGCGCTCGCCCGGTACCGCGAGCACGGGCCCAACGCGTTGGCCTCCGTACTGGACGGACAGGAGTACCAACCCGGTTCGGCCTGCGGGGGATGCCCCTACCTGTCGGTCTGCCCGGCCCTGCGCGCGGCGCCCGGACTGCTGGGGGTCGAGGCGCGGGACCGGCCGCGTCGCACCTGGTCGGTGACCAACGGGCGCAACTACCGAGCCTGCCCGGCTCGCGATCACATGCGCCGGCTACACCTGCCCGCGGCGGAATCCGTCGAGCGTGAGGTGACGGCCGAGCGTGGCCGGGCCCTGCACGCCTACCTCGCCGACCGGCACGGCCACGGATCGCCTCGACCGTGCACGGTCGAGGTCCCGGAGGATTGGGTTCCGGACGGATTCGACCTGCCCGGCCGCGAACGTACGCTCGGTGCACTCCTGTTGCGACGGCACGCCGCGGTATGCCCGCTGCGGTGCGTCGGGGACGGCACGGACGTACGGACCGAACCCCGGGTGGTGCGGTACGACACCAGCGCCGACGTGGTGGTGATCGCCGCACCCGATCTGCTCTACCGGGACGCACACTCGTGGGTGTGGCGCGAGACCAAGACCTCGGCCACCGACCGGCGGTCGAACCGCCCACTGCTGGAGCTCTACCCCCAATTGGCCCTGGCGGTGGTGCTGATCGCCCGCGGTGACCTGGGCGGTGCCCCGTCCCGTGCTCGGGTCGAGCTGGAAGTACTGCGTCCCGGCGGTGCCGACCTGGAGATCATCGACCCCTTCGCCTCCGCCAATCGGGACGCGGCGGAGGGAGTCCTGCGGGCCATGGTGGCCGACTGGCACGGGGACGACCACTACGCGGCCCTGCCCGGACTTTCCTGCGGGCGGTGCGAAATGGCCCGCTGGTGCTCAGCGTCGCCGACTTCCGAGGCTGCGGCGTGAGGGCGGGGGAGGCCCTCCGGGGTGACGGGCCGGACACCGGGGTGGCGCCGGAGGGCATGGTGGGGATCGATCTGTTCTGCGAGCTCGCCCGCATGGTGGCGGCCCTCGCCGAGATCCAGGGACTCCGCTCGTTCGCCCTGCCCTACCCGGGCTTCGCCCAGCGTGCCCTGGACCGCATGGTGATGCACTGCCTCGACACCGGGGAGGAACCGCCGAAGAGCCTGCCGGAGTTGTGGGAGTGGTGTCGGACCAGGCCGGCCGACGATGCGCTCTTCGCGGTTCCCGCCTCCCGGGTCACCCCGGGCGCGACGCTGGTGCACCCGGTCAGCCGGATGCCGACCCGGTCGTGCCTCGAAGTCGCCTCGTACGGGCCGGACGGGGGCGTGGCGGCGCACGCCCGCACGCTCCTGGTCGACCTGGAGGCGCGGTGTGGAGCGGGCGAGCGCTACGGGCAGTGCCGGAGGTTCCTGGCCCGTCACCCAGTGGTCCACCAGCAGGACCGCTTCGGACCCGGCTGGAGCAATGCCGTGTGGAGCCGGGTCAAGGAGCTCTACCGGCCGCTGCCCGAATCCCTGCTCGTCGACGGCGTCCTCCTGCGCTGCCCCTCATGCGGGCTGCCGGCGTTGCCCCGGGAACAGGCCGCGCCCCTACCCGGGCCGTACGCCGACAGCAGGGACATCTGGTGTGAGGGAGAGGAATGTCCGCATGACGGCCCTCCGGAACTGCTCCGTGAGCCGGATCAGACGTGGATCCTGCGGCGCTCGTTGCGAGTGTTCCTCGCACTGCCGCACCTGACCGAAGAAGCAGTCCTGGACGAACTGGATCACGCCCGAATCGGCTATGAGCTCGTACCGGGTTCGCTGTGCGCCTACCGGCTGAGGGACACCGGTCCCGAAGTCCTCGGCATCCAGGTGTACGACCGCTTGCAACCGGCCCTCCTCGCTGCCCATCTCACCGACGGCGCACCACTCGCGGACCACACCCTCGTCGTGGTCCCCGAGGCGCTCGCCGAGCGGGACGGCTACCGGGAGGCCTTCACCGAAGCCCTTCCCGTTTCTCTGCGGGAACGGCTGGTGCTCACCACACCCGTGGGCCTCGTGCCCGATCTGGGCCCGGCCCAGCGAGAGGAGAGAGACGATGCGTAGCATCGCCCCGCCCTTGACCGACGTACTCCGCTCACTTCAGGGGTTCTTGGGGCCGTCCGTCCCCAAGCCCGCGCTGGAAGCCCTCTGCCAGGTGGAACTCGGTCTGTACCTCCAGCAGAAACTCATGCCGGGCAGCCCCGCAGGAAGCGCCTGGGTGCTGTTCAGCGGATACGGGTTCGCCGAGGCGTACGGAGTGCCGCTGCCGCCGGACATCACGAAGACGTTGCGTGTCGCCCGGTACTCGCTATGGACGCTGCGCAGGAGCCGTACCTGGCGCGAGGCGTTGGAGAGCTACCAGCTGCTCGCCCCCAGGGTACGCGGGTACGACGTACCGGACACCGAGGCGCCCGCCATCCGCCGCGAACTCTCCGTCGCCGGCGACCGTTTCCCCGTCTACGAGCAGCTGCTGCGTGCAGCGCCACCGCTCGCAGGCAAGCCCATGGCGGTCGCGGGACAGGGCCCACACGCCTTTCCCGTCAGCCGCACCATGGCCGTCGTCGATCTGCCACCCGTTCCCCACACCCCTCTCGTCGCCCATGACTTGACCCTGGAACCGGTCGGTGGCGGAGAGCCCCTGGTCTTCACCGGGAAGGGCTTGGAGCACACCGCGGCCGAGATGGACGCCACGTACGCCCGCTCCAGCGGGGAAAGGCCGCCGCGCTGGTTGGAGCGGCTGCGGGCCTTCGATCTGTCCACCAAGGAGAACGGCACGTTCCGCAAGGCCGACAAGGGCGAGGACTTCACGTTCACGGTCGACGGGATCCAGCACCTGCTCGGTATCGTCGGCGCGGGCAAGAGCACGCTGCGTGACATCATCGCCGTCCACCTCGCCAAACTCGGTAAACGCACCACCATCGTGGTCACCGACGTCGCGGAGGTGCTGAAGCTCGTCCGGCTCTACAACCTCTACACCGATGGAGCCGCCGCGCCCGTGCTCGGTTCCTCTGGTCGGGAGCGACACGCCCAGCGGCTGCACCGTCGGCTGGCGGGACGCGGCGAGCACCGCCTACTCGCCCACGAGAACCCAGCCTTCGCCTACCTCGGGACCTCCTGTGTGTTGAACGTCAGACGGCGGATCGCCACGCCGCTGGCCGCCGAGCCGGTCGCCTTCGGCGAGGCCCCCTGCTCCCGGCTCCGGCCACCGTCGGACCCGCGGCGCACCCAGGGCGGACGGGCGTCCGCATGGCAGAAGAGGGTGACCAGCTGCCCGTACTGGTCCGCGTGCCCCCGACACCATGGAGCCCGGGCCCTGGTCGGCGCCCTGATCTGGGTTGCCACGCCGGCCGGACTGATCGATGCCTCGCCGCCCCGGCCTCAGAACGGTGAACGCATCCGCTACCTCGAACTGGCCTGCTGCCGCAGCGATCTCGTGATCATCGACGAGGCCGACCGCGTGCAAATGCAGCTCGACCAGACCTTTGCGCCTGCTGTCGTTCTCGCCAGCGACGAGGACAAGGGCCTCATCGACCAGCTGAGTCGGCACAAGATTCGGGAACTCGCGGCGAGCGGGCGCACCCAGCTCTCCGAACGGGACGTGGAGACCTTCGCCGCAGCCCTCAACACCGCTGGATCGGCCACGGACCGGCTGTACGCGATGCTCGTCGCCGGGTACGAGCTGCGCAACTGGGTGAGGGCGGGGTACTTCAGCGCCTGGACGCTCCAGCTCGGGCTGCTCGACGAACGCTACGAGCTCCCCGAGGGCAGTGGGGCGGAGCACAAGAACCACGCCCCCAGGGAAGCCCTGGGCAAGCTTCTCGACGCCTTCCGGGACAACCCCTTCGGTGACCGCCGTCGTAGGACGGAAGAGGACTTCAGCCATCTGACCGCGTTGCTCAACGAACTGCTCCACACCGGCAATCCGGAGAACACCCGACGCCATCTGACAGAGGTCATGGACGAGGTCTTCCATCTGGACCCGGAGTACATGGCCGCACGGCAACACGAATACAAGGAGAAGTACGAGGAGTGGCAGCGCCAGGAGGAGCATCGGCAGCAGAAGCGCGGGCCTCATCGGAAGGGCAAGCCACCGCCCCAGAGCCCCGAGCAGTGGCGGGAAGAACTGGCCGAGCGCTTCGAGTTCACGCTGCTGCTGAGCGCCCTGGAACCCAGGCTTGCCATGATCAACGCCATGTGGCCCCGTGTCGAGGCCGCCCTCAGCCTGGGCTACAACACGATGTACCGTCGGCCGCTCGACTACGGTCCGATGGTGCCCGAGGCCCCGATGGGCAACGTACTCGGCTTTCAGTTCCGGGTCCCCGGCAAGGACGAGGGCGGAGTCCGCAGCGGCGAACTGACCTTCTTCCGCTGTAGCGGCGTCGGCCGAGAACTGCTGCGTGCCATGCCCCACCTCGCCTCCGTCGACGGCAGGCCGGGTGCCCACCTGCTGCTCATGTCCGGCAGCAGCTGGGCAGGCGCGTCCAGCCGCTATCACGTCTGCGTGCCGGTCGGCGTGATCATCGAGCCGCCGGCCGAGGTGACCGCACGGATCGCGGACGAGAGCCTGATGCGCTTCGAGTTCATCGACGACGGCGACGAGAAGCTGCGCCTGTCGGGAACCCACCCGGACGACCGGCCCGAGAAGCTGCGCCGCATCGCCACCCACCTCGGCGCGGGCGAGGAGGAAGCCCTTGAAGGGGGCCCGTTGGAGCAGGAGTTGCTGTCCCTCCCCCCAGGGCGCGACCAGATCCTCCTGTTGGTCGGTAGCTACGCCGAGGCGCGCATCGTGGCCGACACCCTGCACAACCTCAACTCCCGTTGGCGTGACAGCGTGCTGTGTCTGGTGTCGGACGACGAGGAGATCGCCCCGGAGGACGAGGCACCATCCGCCTACCGCGCTCGGTCGCTGCGCCGGAGTGACGTCGAGCACCTGAAGGACCTCGACGCGGACATCCTCGTGGCACCCCTGCTGGCCGTGGAGCGGGGCCACAACATCCTCAACGACAACGACGAAGCGGCCATCGGCACGGTCTACTTCCTGGCACGGCCCAATCCGCACCCCGAGGACCTGTCCCTTGCCGTCCACGCCGTCAACGACTGGATCGTCCGCGCCATCACCAGCGGTGACTTCGCCACCTGGGTACGAGTACACGCCACCGTCGAGGAAGGCGCGGACGAGGTCCGCCGCCTCGCCCGTTCGCGCTGGTACCAGGTGCTCGCCCGCTCGATGGCGTGGAGCCGCCTCGGCAACGAGGAACGGGAACAGGTCACCTGGGACATGCTGGTCCTGATGTGGCAGGTGATCGGGAGGCTGGTGCGCGGAGGCGTGCCGGCCCGGGTGGTCTTCGTTGACGCCGCCTTCGCCCCGAACCGAGGGGCCGTACCGGCACGCCTCGACGATCCTGAGTCCAGCCTGCTGCACAGCGTGCTCGACGTCCTGGACCCGTACTTCGACGGCGGCACGAAGAACGCGGAGGAGCAATTCATCGTCCGCGCCCTGTACGAACCCCTCTGGCGCATGCTCACCCGCTTGCTCACCCCGGATCCCACCCCGGATCCCACCCCGACTCAGCTGCAAGGGCCTTCCTCCCTCTGCTAGGAGGCACTTCATGTACCACACCATTCGTGTCGCGGCCTATGAACCCGACCCGTTCGCTGAACCGTGGCGGGAGGACATGCAGGTGCTCCGGCTCGGCGAGGACCTGCACACGGAACTCACCCGGATACACACCGAGGCCGGAAAGGACTCCGTCCGCCCCGACCGGCTCCCGGTACGCAGGCTCAACTCCCTGCTCCACGCCATGGCCCCCGGGGTCATCGCGACCGGCCGCAACGCGGGAACGGAAGGCCGGCTGCCGTGGCTCTACGCACGGGAAGCCGTCCCGCCGGAGGTGCTGGCTCCGGTGATCGGCACCTGGGCGGCGGGCATGCACCGGGAGGAGGACGACGCCGAGGGCGTCGATCTGGAGGAGAGGCTCCGCTCCGAGGATCCGGCCACCGCCGTGCCGCTTCCGCACTGGGAGAACGAATCGGTCGACCTCACCGAGACCGTGACCTCGGCAGGCGGTACCGCCGAACCCGCCGCACGGCTCTACAGCCTGTTGCCCGAATGGATCGCCTTCCGGCTGGCCGCCCGTACGTTCCGCACCGGGGGCAGCACGCTCCACTTCCGCGTCGAGAGTGCGGGCAACGGTGCGCGGCTTGTTTCCTGGCCGCCGCAGCGGTACGAGCGCCGCGGACGAACCTGGTACTACTCGGCCTGCCTCAACATCACCGTCCACACCGTGCCGTTCACCCCCCGGTTCCGTGTCCATGTGTCCACCCAGGTACGACGGTGGGCCACCCGGCTGGACGTACGCCCCCACCAGCTCGGCGGGGCGACGGTCCTCCTCGACGCTCCGCTCCCGTGGCCGGGAGGACCGGATCGGGGCCACCGGCTGATGGTGAACACCCTCGGCTACGACCGGCGGCTCAAGGAACTGGCCTGGCGCCACCACAGCCCCGCACCGCTTGCACCCAAGCTGGATATTGTGCGCAAGTATCCCGAACCTGCAACGCTCTTCGCTGATCCGGAACGTTGGATCAACGGATTCGGGAACGTGGCAGCGGGCATCGTCTACCACCCGTCGATCGGCCCGCACCAGGTCGGGCCCGGGCTCATGCCGCGGGAGCGGGCGGAACTGGACTCCTGGGTTGAGGAAGGGTTGTGCCCCCTTCTGGCTCGGGTCCCCGACCTCACAAGGGTCACCCGCAGCAACACCCCTTCGCTGCTGCCCCGTTCGGGTGTGAGAAGTGGACCGGGCGTCCGGGACGCGCAGTTGGCCCTGCAACGGCGCTCAGCGCTGGCGCGCGCACTGAACGGTCGCCCCCTGGAGGTCGAGGTCTTCTGGCAGGCCCCGGAGACCCGTGCCGCGATCCTCGCGGAGCTGCCGAAACTCATCGGGCTCCCGCCCGGCGAGAAGGTGGGACCGGCCGACGACGACACCTGGCAGTGGCGGGGCGAGGGAGTCGAGATCCGCGTACGCGCCCGGCCTGCCGGGCCCCTCGCCGACGCCCTGCCGGTCTCTCGTGAGCGCAGGCGCCCCAGGACTGTTCGGCTGGCCGAAGCCATCGAGGGGCGTTGCCGGCTCATCGCGGACGGGACGGTCGGCCGACCCGACGGGCTTGGTGTCGTGATCGCGGAGATCGCTAGTAGGGAGCGCTTCGCCGCCGTGGCCGACTCTGACCCCAAGCACGCGTTGCGCATCGCCTGGGCGCGGCAGGGTCGGCTCAGCCAGTTCGTCAACCTTCCCGACGATACCGAGAGCGGCCTGGAGCACCGGGCCAGGTGGACCTGGCTGGACGCCTTCCGGCAGCTCGGCGCGATCAGCCCGCCCGCTCACCGGGTGGGAGCAGGAATCCCTGGGGACCTGCAGTACGTGGCACTCTGGCTCGTACGCCACACCAGGAAGGGGCCCACACGGTGCCCCGTCCGCCGGCTGGTCGCGGTGCGGGTCCGCCCGGGGGACGGGCCGGGGGACGGGCCGGGCGTCATCGACGGCTGGGACACCGAGCGCGCCGAATGGGTGCCGTACCCGAAGCTGTTGCTGATGCTCTCCCGGGCAGTGGAACCGGTGGCGGGGGAGAGCGCGGAACCGGGAGGTCCTGACGATAGCGCGGCCGCCCGGGGAAGGCTTCGGCCGGCCGCCCGCCCGGGTGTGGAGCAGCACAGGCAGAGGGAGACCGAGCGGCAGATCCGCGCGCTGCTCTTCCAGCTCCGCGACCGCCCGACGCTCCTGCTGGCGGACGCCGGCAATCTGCGCCAGTGCTGGCCCGGCCTGCGCAACGGCGAACTGGACCGTGACATGCTCGGCTTCGGCGTCGAACCCGCCCAGCGCCACACGCTCTACGGAGACGATCTGCGGGTGGTGCTCGTACGGGACGCCAACGGGCGGGAGGAAGTGGCTGAATGGTACGCCCACGACGCCAAGGACAGGGTCGGCTTCGCCGAGGGAGTGTGGGGGAGGGCGGAGACGGAGAGCCGTGTCTTCGCAAGCACGGCCTCGACCCCGCATACGGTGGCGAAACTGCCGAAGGGGCTCATGAAGCTGGCGCCTACGGCGCAGGGCCGGACAGCACCCGGGAAGACCGCCTGGAACCCGGGACAGCTGGAGATCACCGTGCTTGGCTGCCTGTCGGAGAAGGCGCTGGCGGACTCGGGGCGTGAAGGGGATCTCCCCGACCGGCCAGCCGAGTGGGCGACGCTCACACACCAGCTGCGCTACCACGACGACTATCCACCGCTCGCCCGGCCGCTCCCGCTGCACCTGGCGCGTCTCGCCGGTCAGTACGTGCTTCCGGTCGCCAGAGCGAGGGAGGAGGGGAACCTGTCATCCGCTCCGTGAGCCAGGCTCGGGTGCTCTCTCGTGGACGCCCGTGGCCTCTCTGATGGCCCTTGTTCGGAGGGTGGATCTGCTGCGAGCCCTGCTTGGTGGCCGGCACGAACTGACGGACTTCCGGCGGGGGCTGATCGCGCCGTTGCTGCCCGGGGTGGGTGTGCCGGGCGGGTGCTGGGCGGATCACCGGACGGTGGTCAACGGGGTTCGGTACCGCACGCGGACGGAGATTCCGTGACCTGCTCGAACGATACGGTCCCTGGCGGACTGCGTACGAACGCCACCGTCGCTGGTCGGTCGATGGGACGTGGGCGGTCATCCTTCACGCGCTGCAGACCGGGTCCGACATCACGGATGCCGATAGAGAAAGCACTTGATGTCCATCCCTCGCGACAGGTACGGCAAACGCGACTACATCTTCCACGGTGTCCTGGCCGCCGCGGTCATCGTGATCTGGCTGCGTGGCATCGCCAAAGAGCCACGGGCCAAGACCTAGTTGAGGGGATGGGCAACCGAGTACAGTCATTTTCGTACGCGTACGACGGGAGGGGTGATGAACGCGATCGACGCTGTTGGGGCGGGGGAGCGGCCCACGCCGACGTCCGGCTCCGGTTCCGGCTCTGCCGGGGAGCAGAGCCTGTCGGGACTGCTACGTCCCCATGTACCGAGCTTCGCGGCCGTGGCGATCCTTCAGGCGGTGGGCGCCCTCGCGGGATTGGTGCCGCTGCTGGCGGTCGTCGAACTGGGTCGCACCCTGCTGGCGCCGGGCCCGATCGATGGGGACCACGTCCGGTGGACGGTGACCGCGGGTGCGGCCGGCCTGTTCGTGCGGCTGCTGTGCACGGCCGCGTCCTCGGGACTCGGGCACGTGCTCGACGGCCGGGTACAGCTCACGTTCCGCCGACAACTGGCCGCGCGGCTGAGCCGCGTGCCGATCGGCTGGTTCGCCCGGCGCAGGACCGGCGAGCTGGCCAAGGTGGTGGGGGAGGACGTGAGCGCCGTGCACCCCCTCGTCGCCCACGCGCCCGGTGAACTCGTCTCCGCGTTCGTGGTGCCCCTGGTCTCGCTGGTCTACCTGTTCACCATCGACTGGCGGCTGACGCTGATCACGCTGATCCCGGTGGTGACGGCCGTCGCACTGGTCCCGCTGCTGATGCTTCCCGCCAGGACGCGCGAGCAGAAGGAGTTCGATGCGGCCATGGGACGGATCGCGAGTTCCGTCGTCGAGTTCGTGCGGGGCATCTCGGTGGTCAAGGCGTTCGGCGGCTCCGAGCGCGCCCACGGGACGTTCCGCACCGCCGCGGACGACTTCGTCAGCACCTTCTCCCGGTGGGTGCGCGGCATGTCCCTCGTCGCCGCCGGGATGCAACTGGTGCTGTCACCGCCGTTCGTGCTGCTCGTCGTCCTGATCGGCGGTACGCCCCTGATCACCTCAGGGAGCCTGGCCCCGGCCGACCTGCTGCCCTTCCTGCTGCTGGGCCTGGGGCTCACCGCGCCGGTGGCGGCACTCGGCCACGGCTTCGACGACGTGCAGGCCGCCGGTCGCGCGCTCGGTCGGATCAGGGACGTGCTCGCCGTCGAGCCGCTGCCGGAGCCCGCGCACCCGGTGACGCCCCAGGGGCACCGGCTGGAACTACGGGACGTCCGCTTCGGCTACGACGACGATCGCGAGGTGCTGCGCGGAATCGACCTGGTGCTCGAACCGGGCACGTTCACCGCGGTCGTCGGGCCGTCCGGTGGCGGGAAGTCGACGTTGGTGCAGTTGCTGCCGCGGTTCTTCGACCCGACCCACGGCTCGGTCGTCCTGGGCGGTGTCGATCTGCGTGAGATCGGGAGCCGGCAGCTCTCCCGCACGATCTCCTTCGTCTTCCAGGACGTCCGCCTGTTACGCGCCTCGGTCGCGGACAACATCGCGCTGGCGGTGCCGCACGCCGCACACGACGACGTGGTGCGCGCGGCCCGGCTGGCGCACGTCCATGACCGGATACTCGAACTGCCGGACGGAACGAAACGGTGATCGGTGAGGACGTCGGACTGTCGGGTGGCGAGGCCCAGCGGATCTCCCTCGCCCGCGCACTGCTGGCCGACACGCCCGTCCTGGTGCTCGACGAGGCGACCGCCTTCGCGGACCCGCAAACCGAACGGGCGATCCGACGGGCCCTGGCGACGCGGGGCGGCGAACGGACGCTCATGGTCATCGCCCACCGCCTGGAAACGGTCGCCGACGCCGACACCGTCGTGATGCTGGAGAACGGGTCGATCGTCGAGCACGGCGAACCCGCCGAACTGTTGGCGCGGGACGGAGAGTTCGCCGCATTCTGGCGATCCCAGGGAGGCGAGCCCCGATGATCAGAACGCTGCTGCGCGTGCTCGGACCCGAGTACGCCCACGCGATGCGCCGCACCGTGGTCCTGATGACGACCACCGCGGTGGTGGAGGGCCTCTCCTACGCGCTACTGGTGCCGGTGCTGCGCGAACTCTTCGGCAGCACGCCCGACGACGCCGTGCCGTGGCTGATCGCGTTCGGGGCGGCGGTCGCGGTGTACGCCGTGCTGCGCTACGTCAGCGACCTGTCCGGCATGCGCGTCGGGACGACGATGTTGCACGGCATGTACCACCGGCTGGGCGAGCACCTGGCCCGGCTGCCCATCGGCTGGTACGACGCCGGCCGGGTCGGCGAGGTGTCCGTCATGGCCAGCCGCGGCCTGCTCCAGGCGATGGGCGTGGCCGCGCACCTCCTGGCACCGTTCGTCTCCGCCCTGGTGACACCCCTGACGATCGTCGCCGTGATGATCGCCTTCAACTGGCAGCTGGGGTTGGCCGCGCTGCTCGCCGCTCCCCTCGTGGCGGCGGTCCAGACCCGGACCGCACGCGCGCTGGCCGGCATCGACGCGGAGCGGCACGCACGTGACAGGGAGGCGTCGGACCGCGTCATCGAGTTCCTCCAGGTCCAACCGGTGCTGCGGGCCGGCGACCGGACCGGGGAACGCTTCGCACTGCTCGACGACTCGTTGCAGGAGGTCCAGCGGGCGTCCCGCCGAACCGTGCGGGCGATGCTGCCCGGCGCGGTGGGCCTGACGCTCACGGTGCAGGTGGGCTTCACCGTGCTGCTGGCCCTGGGTGCTTCCCTCGCACTCGGCGGGAGCGTCGGCGCGGCGGAGGTCCTGACGATCCTGGTGCTCGCCGCCCGCTGCGCCGACCCGCTGCTGTCACTGTCGGACCTGGGTGGCGAACTGCGCGGCGCACGCTCCGAGTTGGCGAGACTGGACCAAGTCCTGCGCACCGAGCCGCTGCCGGAACCCCGCGAACCCGTCCAGCCGGTCCGCCACGACCTGGCGTTCGAGTCGGTCACCTTCCGGCACGGCGAACGCACGGTGTTCGACGAGGTGTCGTTCTCCGTGCCCCGAGGACAGCGGCTCGCCGTCGTCGGACCGTCGGGCGCCGGCAAGAGCACACTGTTGCAGTTGCTCGCGCGGTTCCACGACGTGGACGGGGGCGCGGTACGCATGGGCGGCGTGGACGTGCGCGAGATCCACACGGAGGTGCTGATGGCGCAGATCGCCATCGTCTTCCAGGACGTGTACCTCTTCGACGGCACCATCGAGCAGAACGTGCGCCTCGGCCGTCCCGACGCTGACGAAGCCGATGTCCGGGCGGCGGCGACCGCGGCACGGCTGGACGAGGTGATCGAGCGACTGCCCGGGGGATGGGCGGCGGACGTCGGCGAGGGCGGGGCACTGCTGTCGGGTGGTGAACGTCAGCGCGTCTCGATCGCGCGGGCGCTGCTGAAGGACGCGCCCGTCGTCCTGTTGGACGAGGTGACCTCCGCCCTCGACCCGGTCAACGAGGCGGCCGTCCACGAGGGCGTCGAACGCCTGATGGCCGGGCGGACCGTGGTGACGGTCGCGCACCGGATGCGGACCGTGCAACGCGCTGACCACGTGCTCTTCCTGGAAGGCGGCCGTATCGTGGAGGAAGGCAGCCACGACGAACTCCTGCGCCGAAGCGGCCGTTACGCCGACTTCTGGAACATGTCCATGGCGCCGCCGGTGGCGAGCGAATGACTGGCAACGCTCAGGCGGGCTTACCTCACCTGGTGCGAAGCGACTACCGGTTGTTCGCGGTCTCCTTCGCGCGCAACAACCCGTCGATGACCGCCGCCAGGCCCTGCCGATGAGTGTCACGGGCATTGAGTTCTGCCCATCGACCGGCGACCGCCGCCAACTGGGGGTGCGTGTCGCTCGTCAGGCCGGCGACGACCTGGTCCTCATGGGTCGGCCCGGTGGACCGATCGCGTCGGCGCTCGCCGTTCACGCGGATGATCAGGTCGCCGACGATGGAGAACCAGATCGTGCGGTACACGAACACGGCGTGTTCCGGAGTGTGGCCGTACTCCACCGTGGCGCCGATCATCTCCTCGACGAACCAGAGGGCCGAGGGGGCGACGAGGTCGTCACTGGCCAGTACCTGGACGATCCACAGCCGGTCGGCGAGCAGCTCGTAGAGCATGAGTGACACGGCGACGAGCCGTTCGCGCGGGTCCTCCGGCAGTTCCGGGCGAGGTATGCCCTGAGCCTGAGTTTCCATCAGGAGGAGAAGCAGCTCGTCCTTGTCGCGCACGTGGTAGTAGAGCGCCATCGGTGCGCTGTCCAATTCGTTCGCCAGGCGCCGCATCGAGAGTTTTTCCGCGCCCTCGGTCTGGAGGATGCGATCCGCCGCGGCGATGATGACATCGAGAGACAAGTGAGGTGGTCGACCGACGGCCTTGGCGCGGGACTTTTCTGCGGGCATCTCATCCTCCATATGGGCGGGGAAACTCTAGCATTCCAAGCCTTTGCTGTTGGGTGGGTCATGTGCGTGCGTTCTTGCCTTATTTGAGAAGGCGTCATGAAAGAAAGCACCTCCTGCTTCCCCCCGCCTGGCGCTGAGCGGTGACACGTTCCCGCGGATGATGTCCATCCCCGCAGTGATCCTCGCGGCACCGGCCGGTGATCACATCGAACCCGGCCCGCGGGCACGTCTCGACGCGGCGGCCTACACCGACGGGGGCGCTGTGGCCGATCCCTCCGATCGGGCCCGTGGTCCGACCTGCTCGACGCGTACCGGAACCCTCGGAAGGAACGGTCCGGTGAGCGCAGTCGTGAACAAGGCCATCACGACCATCATGGTGAACATGCGGCCGTCCAGGACGCCGAGGCTCACGCCGGCATTCAGGATGATCAGTTCGGTGAGGCCGCGCGTGTTCATCAGGATGCCGAGGGTGCCGGCCTCCCGCCACGGCATTCCGGCCAGCCTCCCGGGAACCGAGGCCCCGATCAGCTTGCCGGCGCAGGCGACGGCGATGATGGCGACCAGTTCGATCAGGTCGCGTCCGGACAGCGCACCGATGTTCACGTTCAGTCCGGTGACGATGAAGAAGACCGGCAGCAGCACCAGGCTGATCCCGTCGAACGGCCGTTTCACTCCTTCGCTGAGCACGCCGAGCGGCTCCCTCGGCATCACGAAGCCGAACGCGAACGCACCGAATATCGCGTGGATTCCGATCCACGTCGTCGCGTAGGAAGACAGGAACAGGCCGGCGACGAAAACCACGAAGAGCTGCGGCGGCACCCGGTCTCGGACCCAGCGGCGTACGAGGGACGACAGGAGCGGGCGCACGACGAACAGCATCACCGTGACGTAGAGCACGGAAAGGAGAACCGTTTGCGCGAACTGCCCGGAACCGCCGGACGCCGTCACGATCGCTGCCACCAGCGCGAGCAGGCACCAGGCGAGGACGTCGTCGATGGCCGCGCTGGCCAGAGCCAAGGCGCCGACGCGCGTTCCCATCATCCGGTGTTCGGTCAGCATCCGAGCCAGGACCGGAAATGCGGTGATCGACATCGCCGCGCCCATGAAGAGTGCGAACGCGGTGAAGGAGATGTGATGTCCGTTGACGGTGTCGTGCCGGTCGTACAGCAGCGCCGCGAGTCCGATGGCCAGGCCGAAGGAGACCACGACTGAGGCGATCGAGACGGCGGCGGCGGTGCCGTGTCGACCTTGCAGCAACCTCTTGTCGAACCCCCAGCCCACGCCGAACATGAAGATGAGCAGCCCGACTTGAGCTATCGCCGACAGGTACGGCCGCACCTCGCCCGGGAAGATGTGGGAAGGGAGATCGCCGGGGAGCAGGCCGAGGAGGCTCGGCCCCAAGGCGATGCCGGCGATGATCTCCCCGACGACGGGAGGCTGGCGCACGTATCGGACCAGCCAACCCAGGATCGAGCCGGCGACGAGGATGATGGCGATATCGGCCATCGTGACGGCGATGAGCAGTTCTGAATTCTGAGCGGATAAATCCGCCATGACCGGCCTCCGTGAAGAGGGGCTGGAGTTTGCTGAGGCTCTGGCTGAGTGCACGCGTGAATCGGGGCCGGGGCGGCTCGTGGAGGGCGCCAGCTAGGACACGTTGGGAGTCGCGTGGTGCAGGGGAATGTTGGGGATGCGGAGAACATCGTGGACGTTCACAGGTGGTATTGCGCCGCTTCCCGCTACGGTGTCCGGTCCTCGACGCTGGAACTCCTCTGTCGTGATCTCCTCGAATCCCCCACGAACAGACGATTAAAGTCGAAACAAATATCACAAGAGTCGCCCCGATGTGCAAGCCCTCAACATTGCCATTCCGGGGCACCGGCAATGCGACTCATTCCGGAGCTTCCTGCCTGGTGTGCGCCGGCGCGTAGCCCTTCGGGAATCGAGGAAGTGCCTTGTGGTCTGCGGTGAAGGACCTGTGGGATTCGCCGCCGCCCAACACGCTGGAGGTCCTGTTCTGTTGGCCCGCAGCGAGCGCGTGCGACCAGGGGTTGCGCGTGGCCATGCCGTCACCTACCTGCTCGTCGGCAAGAGGAAGCAGACGGAACTGGGTCCGTTCCGGTCGGCCGGCCATGTGGCCGGAGTGCCGGTCTACGACATCCGTCCCGAGAGCACCGGGACGGGACGCGTACGCGTGGACACCAAGGAGACGACCGAGGCCACCTGCACGCAGTGGACCACGCGAAGATCGGCCACCCGGTCTGGCGGACAGCCGTGGGGATCGTTCGCAGGGGAGGCCCTGATCACCGGGGGGCTGCGGCTCGAACGACGCGAAGCGTCTCAACCTCTACCGGGTGACCGACGACACGCTCCTGTTGAGCGCCTGGCAGCAGAAGCCTCCGCCGAAGCGCGGCGCCCACTGGTCCGAGGTCATCCTCCCGGCACCGGGTGACGCTAAGCCCGGCTCCGGTGTCGTGGACGACCTCACCGGCACGCTCCGGATCAAGGGGGACACCGGGTGCACGGCGACGCTCACGCCCCACCACCCCTTCGAGGGGGCGAGTTCTCTCGAACGGCGGACCTCGCGGTTCGAGGCGCCGTTACAGTGCGGGCCACCGCAAGACGTGCGTCGCGCTGACATGCGCGACAGGAACGCACACGCGAAGGTCCGTAGGGGGAGCATGACCGTCGTACCAGAACCGTCGGACGGGGATCCGACGCAGGACTTCCGGGCGGCCGGAGCGCCGAGCAACGCGGAGGACATCACCAGGGTCGAAGCTGTGGGCGGCGCGGGCGGCCGTACGGACGTCACCCGGCGGGAGACGGTGCCGGGGGCCACCGACGCCACGCGCGTCGAGACCCGACCCGGGGGCGGGGCGCCCCCGGCGGCGGGCTGGATCCACGTACCGACCGTCATCAACGAACGTTACGAGATCGTCCAGCCGTTGCCTGCCGGTGGTGAGACCGTCGCCGTGCAGCACGTCAGGGACCGCCGGGACGGCTCGGAGTGGGTGGTGAAGCTCTACCGGGGCTCGCCCCGTCGCAACGCCCCGGTCATGACGGCGCTGAAGGAGGCGGACCACCCGAACGTCGTCCACGTCCGGGACTTCGGTTCGGAGCGGGACGCCCACGGCACCGACTGGCCCTGGGAGGTGCTGGAGTACGTACCCGGCGGCTCGCTCGGGGCGCTGCTGCACCAGCGCGGGGCGTGCCACGAGAACGATGTGCGCGCGGTCCTGACGCAGACCGCCCGGGCACTGCACTACCTGCACACCGAACTGCGCGTCGCCGACCGCAGGGGCGCCGCGCACCGGGACGTGAAACCCGCCAACATCCTGCTGCGCGGCGAGAACGCCGCCGGCTTGGAGGTGGCCCTGGCCGACTTCGGTCTCGTCGCGGAGACCCGCGAGACCCGGCAGACCCACATGGTCGCGGGCAGTTGGAAGTACCAGGCACCGGAGACCTGGCGCCGGGCGGATCGGCGTGCCGCCCAGGACTGGTGGTCGCTCGGCGTGGTGGTCGTGGAGATGCTCACCGGCCGGAACCCCAATGACGGCGGCGTCGGTGGCTGGTCCGGTCCCGAGGTGCTGTTCGATCACCTGACCACGCACGACGTCGACCTGAGCGGTGTCGAGGACGCCCGGTGGCGGCTGCTGTGCGCGGGACTGCTGACCCGGGCACCCGAGCACCGGTGGCAGTACGGGCAGGTGTGCGCCTGGCTCCGGGGCGCCAGCCCGGGGGTGCACCGTGCGCCGACGCCCCGGGGCGCCAAGCCGCTGCGGGTCGGCGGCGCGACCTACGACGACCTGGCCGACCTGGCCGAGGCCATGGCGGACTCGGCCTGGCCCGTGGCCCGCAGCCCGTTCCTGTCGGCCGGCTGGCTCGCCACCGTGCGCGCCTGGCTGGAGAAGGAGTTCGACGGCGGCGGCATCCCCGGTGAACTCGTCGAGCAGCCGGCCCAGGACGCGCGGGCCGCGGCCGTACGGGCCGCGGCCTTCCGCGCGGCGGTCCTGAAGGGTGCCCCGCCGAGGTTCGCCGGCCACCGCGCCGACGCCGCGGGGCTGGCCGAGTTGGCGGCGTCCACCAGCGCGGCGGACCGGCGGCTGATCGCCGTGGTCAGCGGCGAACTGCTGCACGTCTTCGCGTCCCACCCCTGTGCCACCCCCGGCGCGCCCGGCCACCGGCAGTGCGGCGGGAACTGCCGGGTCCTCGCGCGGGCCGCCGAGACGCTGCCGGAAGAGGAGGCGAGGCTCGCGCGGGAGATCACGGCCCTGACCTCGCGCACGCAGGGCACGGCGACGGCCGGCCTGGCCGACACCCTGCGCGGACTGTCCCACCACCGCGAACTGCGCGTGCTGTGCCTGCGCACGGTCCTCGATCCGGCGAGCCAACGGCGGTTGCGGTGGAGCGTCCAGGGGCAGCGCGCGGCATCGCGACCGCGCGCCTGCGCCTGGTGGATGGACCTGTCCGACAGGGCCCTGCGCGATCGCGACTCCCTGGCGCCGCTCCTGCTCGCGCAGGTACTGCTGCCCCAGGCGAAGGCCGACGGGCTCCGGGAACGGCGCAAGCCGGACGGCCCCAGGGAACGCCGGCGGGCCAGGGCCGAGGAGGTCGCGCGGCGGGCGGGGGCGTCCGTGCTGCGGCTGTGCTCGGACCTCCTCACCGTGGCCCTGCTGTTCTGCGTCTCGCTCGTCGCCCTGTACGTGGCGGTCGTGGCCTCGCTCACCTGGTCCGGGGACCGGCCGGCGACCGACCTCCACGCGTACGCGACGATCGCGGCGCACGTGCAGTACCAGTTGAGCGTTCCGCTGGCCGCGGTACTGCTCGCGCTGGTCGTGTGCCACCGCACGCCCGCCCCGGCGGCCAAGTCCGCCGGGTGGCTCGTCGTGGCGTCCGGCGTGGTGGTCGCCAGACTGTTGTGGGAGGGCGAACAACACCACCTCCGCTTCCCGTACCTGCCCGGATCGGGCTTCCGGGACCTCCTGCGGGAGCTGGCGACACGGCCGGGCGTCCTGGAGCATCCAGGAACCACCGCCTCCGTGGCCGCCGTGATCGGGTTGGCCTGCCTGTACGGCATCGGGCGCTGGGCGGACCGCCGGGCGGTGCGCCCCTACGGGCGCTGCTCCCCCTGGGCGACCAGGGCCCGTACCGTGATCGTCCTGGTGGTGTTGGTGACGCTGATCGGTCCCGCCTACGACGGGTGGCCGACCGAGGTGATGCCGGCGGAAACGACGGAGTTGTGGTGACCGACTCCGTTCGGGAGGTGCCGTCTTGACTTCCGAGGGAGTCGTCTCCTACCGGATCGCACGTGGTCCGGCGCCGTGGACGACGCTCCTCGGCCACGGTTGCGGCGTCCCCGTCCGGAGACCCGCGTCATGCGGAAGACTGGGCGGTCGCACGGACGACAGGGGCCTCTCCGGTGGGGACGCGGGACGCCCGGGAAGAGGGGGAGCAGATGAGCTTGCGGGGCTCGGAACCACCAGCGGAGGGTGCCTTCGGGGAGGCCCGGCAGAAGTGGCTGGAAGCCCGGGTCCAGGACCTCACCAAGGTCCTGGAGAGGGACGGAGCCCAGCTGTACGGCCTGCTTCCCCGCGATCTCGGCGATCAGTGGTGCGTCGCGGCAGCCACCACCGCCCGCGTGGCGGCGGACCACGCCAGTGCTCGGCCCGTGGGCGACACGGTTCGCTGGCTTGAGCGACTGATCCCCGGGGGCCGTCCCCACGAGCTGACGGCTTCGGTGCGGGAACTGCGCGGCCGGCTCGTTCCCGGCGACGAGCCGGCGCTGTGGTCCTGGAACGCGGGACCGTGGGCGGACCTGCTGCTGTGGTGGTGGGGGCGGAACCAGCCCGGCACCGCCCACCGGGAGCGGGACGTCGCCGAGTGGGGTTCACGGTGGTCGGTGGACTTCCGGTGGGACGGTCCCCACGACCACCCCGAGCGGGCGCCGCGCCGCCACGGCCGGGAACTGCGCACCCTGGCGGGGTTCTTCGTCCACGAGCCCGAACCGCTCGGCCTGCTCGCGCGGGCCGTGCTCGACGCACCGGAGACGACCGCGGAGGTCCAGGACGCCGTCCTGCTGCGTGAGGAACTCCTCCAGGGCGCCGGGCACCTGACGTGGATCGCCGAGCAGCAGGCGTGCGTCGCACAGCTCGAAGCCTGGCGACGCGCCCAGCAGGCGGTGGGGTCGGACGCGACGCGCGGCTTCCTCGCCGAACTGTCCGAGGCGGTCAAGAGGTACGTGTCCGTCGTCCTCCAGCCCGTGATCGACGCACTGTCCGACTGCGAGCGCGCCCTCCTGGGCGACAGCAGGCACGGTCCACGGCGTTCCGCCGCCGACTACCTGGACGCCTTCCTCGACTTCCTCGACTGGCAGGGCAAAGCCCCGGGCGAGGAGGGGGCCGCTTCCCGGGCGGCGGATTTCGTGGCACGGGGCAGGACCACCTGGCAAGGGATGGAGGGTTCCCTGCCGGTCTGGTACCACGTCGTCACCTCCTCGCAGGAGAAGGCGGCGGCGAAGGCGTACTCGGGAGCGCCGTCACCGTCCGTCCTGCGCGTCAGGACCGGTGCCGAACCCGTGCCGGAGCCCGAGCCCGAGTCCGAGTGGTACCCGGAACCCGGCATCGACGTCTCCTACGACGGCGGCAGCGCCTTCGACCTCGGTGCGCTGTTGGCCGTGGCCCGACTCGGTTACGCCCGGCTGGAGTTCCTCACCGTGGGAGCCGACGGCGGAGTCCAGCGACTGCGTACGGTCCTCGCCCGGGTCCGGGAGGAGGACCGCCTCGGCTGGCGGCGCTGGGCACTGGCGGCCCTCGCGGTACTCGCCCCCGAGCCCGAGGACCTCGCCGACGCGATCACCCGGCAGGGTGACGACGGCGGTGCGGATCATCAGGGGCCGGACGACGAGGAGGGCCCTCAGGCGCGCGGGACGCCCGAGGAGCACACTGCGCGCGCCCCCTCCGGCGGCCTGCCGCCCGCGCTCCTCAGCAGGGTCAGGGCGCTGTTGCGGCAGGCCGAGGACCCGGGCGTCACGGAGCAGGAGGCGCGCACGTTCCTGGACAAGGCCACCGAGCTGATGGCCAAGTACGGCATCGAACAGGCCATGCTCGACGACGAGATGGAGCCGGACCGGCCGGTGGACAGGGTCGTGGACGTGCATCCTCCGTACGTCACGGAGGGCCGACGCCTGCTCAGCTGGATCGCGAACGAGATGCGGTGCCGTGCCGTGTACCCCGGAGGCACGGAGCACCGGCACCGGGTGCACCTGTTCGGTTTCGAAGCGGACCTCCAGGCGACCGCGGTCCTCTTCACGAGTCTTCGCCTCCAGATGCTGAGCGGGGCGGACGCGGCCGACGCCCGACACCGGCCGCAGGGCGAGGACGCGCGGGCGTACAAGCGGTCCTGGATGCTCGGGTTCGTCCGCGAGGTCACCCTGCGCATCGGTGCGGCCCAGGGGGCGGCGCGGGCAGCCGCCGATGCCGAGCAGCAGACCGACCCGCTGCGGTCGGGACCGGGCGGGCGCAGTGTGGCCCTGGTCCTCGCGGACCGCTCCGCCGTCGTCGAGAACCGGGTCTCGGCCCGCTACCCGAAGCTCGGCAAGGCGCGTCCGACCAAGTTCAAGGGCACGGGCTACTGGCAGGGGGTGGCGGACGGGAAGCACGCGGAGATCGGCGGGTCGGCCCTCGCCGATGAGGAGGACGTGGCGCAACTCGCCCACTGAGTGCGGTCGGTGGGGCGAGGGTCGGCGAGGCCGCGGCCCACTTCGTCGTGTGCAGCGAGAGGGGCGATGCGTGGTGCGGACTTCGGACGGGGACACGAGCCCCCTGGAGCGCACCGGCGCCTGAACCGCAGCGCGCAAGAACCCTGCCGCCCGATGAGGACGACAGGGCTCCCGTGGTACGTACGACCGTCAGGTGTCGCGCTCGGACGAGGCGATGTCGACGAGGTCAGCCCAGGCGTGAGGTGATACGCGGAGGACCGGTCCGGTCGCGGTTTTGGAGTCGCGGACGTGCACGATTCCCGTACCGGCGGCGACCTCTACGCAATCGCCGCCCTGGGTTCCGCTGTAGCTGCTCCTGAACCAGGTGAGGCGGGGTGCGTCGGTCGAGGTTTCAGCGATGTTCATAGCTCTCCCAGTCACCTCTCGATGAACTCCAACGACTCCCGTGGTGCGTACGACCGTCAGGCGTTCCGCTCGGACGAAGCGACGTTGACGAAGTCCGCCCAGGCGTGAGGTGATACGCGGAGGACCGGTCCGGTCGCGGTTTTGGAGTCGCGGACGTGCACGACTCCTGTACTGGCCGCGACCTCTACGCACTGGCCGCCTTGGGTTCCGCTGTGGCTGCTTTTGAACCAGGTGAGGCGGGGTGCGTCGGTCGAGGTTTCAGCGATGTTCATAGCTCTCCCAGCAACCCTTCGATGAACTTCAACGACTCCCGTGGCGTGAGAGCCTGCGAGCGGATAATCCCATAGCGGGCGGCGGTGAGGACCGTCTGTTCCGGGTCGGTCTCAAGAGCGCTGGTGGTGTACGTCTCCGAGTACACGAACTTCTTGCCGTCCTTGCGGGTGACCACGGTGAACGGCCCGTCCACGCCCGGATTGTCCTCGCAGACCAGTGGCATGACCTGGATCTCGACGTTCCCCTTCTGGCCGATCAGGAGGAGGTGTTCCAGTTGCCCGCGCAGGACGCCCGTACCGCCGTAGCGATGCCTTAGCACTGCCTCACCCATCACGAAGCTCAGCAGGGGGGTTGGCCGGCGTTCGAAGATGTCTTGCCTGGCCAGTCGCGCGGTCACGCGTTGGTCGATCGTTTCCTGATCCAGGAGGGGGCGCCACATGGCGAGCAGCGCACGCATGTAGTCCTCGTTCTGAAGCAGCCCGTTGACCACGAGAGCGTCGTACGCAAGCAGTTCGACGCACTCCTTCTCCAGCGCCGCCATGCCCTGGAAGAACACCGAGTACTGGGCCCGTTCCACCTGGTCCTTCCACAGGGTGAGCAGCCCGCCCGCGCCCAAGACCTCGTCCGCCTTGTCGATCGTCCTGGGGGACGGAATGCGTCGGCCCTGCTCGAAGGACGCGATGCTGGACGCCGAGTAGCCCAGGCGCCGGCCGAACTCCTCGCGTTCCAGGCCGGCCCGTAGCCGCAGGGTCTTCATGCTCTGCCCGAAGGCCAGGACCACCCCCTGGCCGGATCTGTCCGCCGCGCGACCGCCCGCTCCGTCGTTTCCGTCCCAACCGTCCCCGAGGG
This sequence comes from Streptomyces sp. NPDC127068, assembly GCF_042724695.1. Lineage (NCBI taxonomy): Bacteria > Bacillati > Actinomycetota > Actinomycetes > Kitasatosporales > Streptomycetaceae > Streptomyces > Streptomyces sp. NPDC127068. The sequence continues at coordinate 64,294 of NZ_JBHXEN010000003.1, forward strand.
GCGTCCTCTTCTCGTCCGTCGTCATCGCGTTTCCGCCCTCGTCGTCCGTGCATCCGGTCACACCGCACCCCCGTCGCTGGTACCGCCGTCCCCTGCACAACTCCGTTGCCGGGGACGGCGTCACGCCGCGCGCCGCGTACAGGTGTCGCCGTCACGCGTACAGAACGGTGCGTGAGAGCGGTGAAGCTGGTCACGGCAGGCGCCGGGCGGAACGGTTGGCGGCATGATCCACGAACCGGGCGAATTCCGCCGTGCTGACCGATGCACCCGTGCCGTGCGCCCCTCGGCCCCTCGGTCCGTCCCCCTCCGTCTGGCCTTCGCGATGCGCTTCACCTCCACGGCGCGCGGCGCCCGCCTCGCCCGGCGGTTGGTCGGGCACCGGCTGGACGCGTGGGGCGTCCCGTACGGGAGCGAGCCGCACGAGGCGATCGTGCTGGTGGTCGCCGAGCTGACCGCGAACGCCGTGCGGCACGGCCACGTCCCGGGCCGGGACTTCGACCTGTGCCTGCGCGTGGTCGACCCGGGGCGGACCGTGCGGATCGAGGTCACGGACAACCGGTCCGGGCGGGTGCCGCCCCGTCCGGAAGCCCTGTGCGCGCCCGGCGACGAGGACACCGGCGGTCGGGGGCTGCTCCTCGTCGCCGGTCTTGCCACCCGCTGGGGCTGGCACCCGCGGCCCGACACCCCGGGCAAGACGGTGTGGGCGGAGTGCGCGTTGAGGGAGGGCGACCGGTCCGGCCGTCCGGCAGGGGAGGCCCGCCATCACGGGTGACGCGGTGCCCCGGGTCTTCCCGGCTCGTCGACGACCGCCGCAGCCTGATCGATCGGCAACTGCCGCACGGCGTCGGTCAATCGGTGTGCAGGTGGAAGGCGGCCTGTTGGTGGGGGCGGCCGTTGACCTGGATCTGCACGAGGTGGCCGCCCGGGTGGTAGCGCCGGGTGGAGATCGGCTTGAAGGAGTGCCGGCGGGTGGTCCGCCAGGTCTCACCTGGGGCGAGCGAGCGGGTGGTCAGCTTGAACACCTTCGGGGTGAGGCTGCCGTTGGCCTTGCGGTGGTGGATGACGTAGTCGATGACCACCTCGGCGGGCCGGTCGGAGGCGTTGGTCACCGCGCAGTCGAACACCAGGTGGTCGCCGACCCGGATCTCGGGCGTGGTGACGTGCGGGCCCTCGACGGTGACGGGGAGGTCGGGGGAGTGGCCCAGCAGGGTGAGTGCCCCGGGGTCGCCCGCCTTGATCAGGGTGCGCAGGCCGTGGCGCACCACCCGGTCGGTGGTGGGCTCGGGCGCGTCCAGCCAGCGGGCCGCCACCTCGACGGCGAGTGCGGGATGGTCACGGCTGATGTCGTTGAGGTGGTTGGACACGGATCTGCGTACGTACTCGGACTCGTCCCGGTACAGGGCGTCCAGGAGGGGCACCGTCGGGCTCGGGTCCCGGATGAGCGCGGGGATCTGGGGTGCCCAGGGCAGCCGGGGCCGGGTGCCCTCGCTCGCCAGCCGCCGGACGTGCGGGTCGGGGTGCGCGGTCCAGGGCGTCATGGCCGTGAGCGCCCGCTCCAGATCGGCGAGGAGGAACGGGCGCACCCCGGTCTCCGCGGTGAGCCGCGGGGTCAGGTCCGCGAGGAGGGCGAGGGCGGGTTCGAAGGCGTCCAGGCCGCGCACGGCGACCGCTTCGGCCGCCGGGTAGATCATCCAGCCGGTGAACTCCTCGTCGCCGAGGGCGGTGTGCAGGACCCGGGCGAAGGCCGGGTAGTCGGTGGGCAGGTCGGCCAGTACGGCGTCCCGGATCGCGGTGACCCGGCCGGTGAAGCTCAACCCGCCCAGTTCGTCGCCGCAGGCGCGGGTGCGCTCCGCGGTGACACCCTCGTCCCGGCCGGCCCGGACCAGGCACCGGGCCAGGGCGGTGGTGGTGTCGGTGTTCAGTAGTCGTTCTGCCAGGGACACGGCCTGGGGTCTCCTCGCGGTACGGGCGTACGGGTGCAGGGGCGTGCGGCGGCACCGGCAGTGCCGCCGCAGGACACCCTGTCACCCACCACTGACATCGACGTCCGAGCAGCGCAGGAGACCCTCGCTCAGCGCGGGACGGAAGCCGACCCCCTCGCCGTTCCGGGCTCGACGCCGCAGAACTCGGCCTCCAGGGCGTCGAACATCCCCTCGGTGCTCCAGTCCCCGTTGAGGTTGAAGGCGAACGCGTGGCGACCGTCCTCGGTCGTCGTCGCGTACGAGACCGAACCGACCCAGCCTCCCCCGTGTCCCCACAGCGTCTTGTTGCAGCTCGCCGTGTGCCGTTCGAGGCCCAAGCCGTAGTCCGAGCCGGGCGGCGTGGTCTTCATGGCCTTCAACTGCCGCGGGGAGAGGAGCTTGCCCTTCATGAGGGCGCTGTAGAAGCGGGTGAGGTCACCCGCGCTGGAGATCATGTCGCCCTCGGCCCAGGTCTGGGACGCGTTCTGCAAGGTGACGTCGTAGATCTTCGTCGCGGCCGGGTCACGGGTCAGCTTCGAGTACGCCCGGCTGCTCGGTCGCGGCATCAGCGAGCTGTTACCGGGCATGACGGTGGCGCGCAGCTTCAGGGGCTTGATGATGCGGTCGCGGACCTCACGCTCGTAGGTTCGGCCGGTGACCTCCTCCATGATCAGCGCGGCCAGCACGTAGTTGGTGTTCGAGTACGCGTAGTCCGTGCCGGGCGCGAACGTCGGGGGATTGGCCATCGCGGCGTCGACCGCCTCCTGCGGCGTCCTGGTCTTGAAGCGGTTCACGTGGAAGCCGGGTTCGAGGTACTTCCGGCCGTAGGCCGGGTCGTTGATGAAGTCGAAGACCCCGCTGGTGTGGTTGAGCAACTGCCGTACGGTGATCTTGCGCCCGTCGTGCCCGTGGCCGCGCACCGCGCCCGGGAGCCAGGTCTCGACCGTGTCGTCGAGGTCCAGGCGACCCTCGGACTCCAACTGGAGCATCACGGTGGCGACGAACGTCTTGGTGATGCTGGCGATGCGGAACCGGTCGTCGGCCTTGCGCGGGGCGCCGGTCTTGAGGTTGCCGACGCCCGCGGTGCCCCGCCAGGCGCCGGCTTCGGTCAGGGCCTGTCCCGTGACACCGGGGATGCCGCCCCGGACGATGCCCTCCAGGGCCCGTTGGGTGGCCCGGTGATCGCGTTCGGCGCCGTCCGGGTGGGCCGCCGCCTGCGCCGGTGCCGTGAAGGCGGAAGCGGCCAGTGCCGCCGCCACCAGTCCCACCGCACCCGTACGTGCTCCACCTCGTCGTGCTGCCATGGACGGCTCCCTCGCGGTTCGTCGTGCCGTGGCCGGATTGGGCCGCACGGTCACGATGCCGGGCGCAGTCGCGACTGCCCCTGCACTGCGACAGACCGCGAAGGGAGAGGGGAAGGTTGATTCCGGCGCGCTCGTGAGCCGGTGGGCTATGCGTCAGCAGGCATGAGCGAACGCAGCTTCTCGCGGGTTTCCGGGTCCGTCGAGTAGACGACCGTTCCGATCATGCCTCGGGTCAACAGGACCTTGTAGGTGTTGCGGACGAGCCGGTCGACGTCCTCGTCCGGGGTGGCCTTGGTGAAGACCGGGTCCTTGGAGGCGGTACGGTCCACCACCCAGCGGTCGGTCCGCCAGACCAGGTCCGGCCCCATGATCACGCCCGACCAGTCGTACTCGAAGCCCTGCGCGGTGTAGACGCATCCGACCTGACCGAAGCCAGCGGGATCGGTGGCCCACAGGGCAGCGGGCGGCGCACCGAGCAGGGACCGATCCCCGAAGAGGTTCCACGGCCTTTCCCAGCCGCCGATGACCACGTCCGGAGGCAACGCCGTCATGCCGGGAGTGATCTTCTTGGTCCACTTCCAGCAGTAGCCGGCCGACATCCGCGCACCGTAGCCCTCGGCCCGCCGCGCAGCCAGCAACTCCTCCAGCTCGTGCGGGCTGTCCACGGTCAGCAACTGCACCTTGCCGTCCGGCTCCCAGACCGTCGGCCCGTCGCCCTCGAGGCCCAGCAGGCCGGTGACCCACCCCAGGTACGCCTCACTGCCACCGCAGCGGAACTGGCTGTCCAGACGAACGACCGTGCACTCCAAGCCCTGCGCGGCCGCGGCTTCTCGGATCTCGTCCACCGTGCCCATCTCGCCCGGACGCACCACCTGGTGCTGGTCCAACAAGAACACCGGTACCCGGGCGGCGTCCATCAGCTCCGCCACCTGCGGGCGGCCGGTGCGCAGAGCGGCCCGGGTGTAGCGGTTGGCGGAAGTCCTGCGCAGCCGGTGGGCCTCGTCGCAGACGAGCACGTCGAGGTCATTGGGTTCCGCCTCCATGAAGCTGTTGAAGTAGCGGAAGAGGTGCTGGACCTCGGGCTTCCGCGCGCCGGCGACCTTCCGCATCGTCTTGGTGAACGACTGCGAGCCGGTCGCGTGCAGGGCGGGCACCCCACGGCGGTAGAGGTCCCCCAGGAGGGACAGAGCGATCACGCTCTTGCCCGAACCCGGACCGCCGGCCACCACGACCACCTGCTTGTGGTTGGACCGTCGAGCCTTCCGCACCGCGGACATCACCGTCTCGTAGGCGAGCCGCTGCTCGTCCAGGAGCACGAACTGCTCCCGGGTGCGTACCTCGTCGGCTGCGACCTTCATCAGCTGCCTGGACGGCCGGGCCTTGCCCTGGAGCAGTGCGTCGGCCGCGTCGGCGCCCGACTTGGGCGCCAGCAGGGCGCGCAGGTGGTGCTGGAGGGCGCCGCGCTGCTCGCCGGTGAACATCCTCCCCCGGTGGTCTTCGACGACGGTGCGCAACCCGGCCACCCCGAACTCGGTGGCGTTGTGCAGGTACGCCACACCGGCGACCGAGTCCGGGCTCTGTTCCAACGCCCCGTTGAACGACACCAGGTAGTCACAGTAGCCCCGTACCTGTGCGACGGGGTGGAGAACCGGCTCGGGGTACGCGTCGACGCGGCAGCGCAACGGGTCGCTGTCCTCCGGGTGTGCCTCGCTCCACTGCTTGAGCTCCACCACCACGTACGAAGGCTCGCCCGTGCCGGGATGCACCCCGGCGAGTATCACGTCGGCGCGCTTGCTGGTCAGGGGCAGGCTGTACTCCAGGAGCACTTCAACCGCGCCGAGCCCGGCCTCGACCAACGTGTTGGCGAGGGCGGGGATGCTGCGCTCCCAGGAACGCACCTCCGACGGGTGGGGCTGATGGTGGTGGCGGTGCAGGAAGTTCTCGGCGAGGACCTCCGAGATCCGTCCTTCGACATGGGTGCGTTGGGCCAATGACGCCGCGGACTCACGGAACAGCAAGGAGGTCGCCCCCAGGCAGCACGAAGTGACTCGCGCGGGTGGGGGCGTGTCCTTCGGTTCCACGGAAGTGGAGCGGAAGCCCGTCGGGCCGCTGAGATGGTTCTCGCCATTCTAGAACTCTTCGTCCCGGTAAGGCCGCGGGCCCTTGACAGGCGGCCCTGCTCTGCGTGCCGGGAGGGATTCAGTTCGTCTGGAACCGCACCGGTTCCCGTAGCGCTGCGCGGGCTCCCTCGAAGTCGGCGAGCCGCGCGGCCAGGGTCGCGACCGCGAGCCGTTCGGGGAGCGCGGCGGAGAACTTCAGCCCGCGCACCGCCCGGCGGTCGACGTCAGGGAGGACCAGCGCGGTACCACCGTCGGTCCCTTCGTGGGCCGTTCGCCACAATGCGGGGGTCACGTCCTCCCGGAGCCGCACCCAGCAGTCGGTCGGCTGTTGGACGGGGTCGGTGATCGACCGGAGGGTGGCCGCGAGGGTCGCGTTCGCGCGGTAGCCGGCCCAGGTCCACCAGCGGACGTCGGTTCCGTGGCGGGAGACCAGGGTGCCGCCGGGGTGGACCATCTGCGGGGCGTCCTCCTCGCGCCACTCGGCCAGGCAGGCCACGGCCCGCCGGGTCAGTGAGACGGACGGGTCCGCGCCGAGCAGCACTTCGCGCATCGCGCGGGTGAGGGTGTGCGACAGTCCGGCGAGGGAACCGCCCGTCCACTTGGCGACGCCGCCGCTCTCGGCGGGCTCCACGAAGACCCGGCGGCGGCCCCAGTCGATGAACGTCACCTGCCAGCTGCGTCCGCCGAGCAGCAGCCGTCGGGGTCCCGGTCGTTCCTCCGTCAGCACGGAGGGATCGGTCCGTCCGATCTCCTTGCGCCCCGACAGGACGGTGAACTGTGGGGGCGCGGTGAACGAGGCGGTCAGTTCGATGAAGTGGCGGCGGCCGAACCTGCGTTCCGCCTCGGGACCGATGAACAGCATGCCGCCGTCCGCGTCGAGGAAGCCCTCGTCCGTCAGGTGCCGGAGGACGGGAGCGGCCGAGCGATCGAAGGGCGCCAGCCCGTTCCACAGCTCGGGCCACAGCCGGTCGCCGATCCGGTGGTGCTGCAGGGTGGCGGCGAGTAGTTGTTGTGCCACGAGGTGCCGGGGCTCCGGCGGCGGGGTCACCGCTTCGATCCAGCCGCGCCCCCAGAGCAGCAGCAGCGCCGCGGCTTGGAGCAGCGCGTCCTTGGTGGTGGCGAGCAGCAGACAGTTGCGGGTGCTGCCTGGCCGTCGCCCTGTGCGTCCGATGCGCTGGAGGAACGCGGCGACGGTGCGGGGCGAGTCGATCTGGATGACGCGGTCCAGATCGCCCACGTCGATGCCCAGTTCCAGGGTGGAGGTGGAGACGATCACACAGTCCCGAGCCTCGGCGAACGCCTGTTCCGACCGGGCCCGTTCCTCGGCCGACAGGGAGGCGTGGGACAGGAACACCGTCACCTCGCGGGCCCGTAGCGCCGCGCCCAGCTCCTCCACCTGTCGCCGGGACTCGCAGAACACCAAGCGCTTCTCGCCCCGGTGCAGGGCGGCGATCAGCCGGGCGGCGTTGCCCAGCGAGCCAACGTAGTCCAACTCCACCTCGCCCGGCGGCGGGGACGCATCCCCTCGTACGGTGCCGGGGGCCGGAGCGAGGTCGGGGGCGATGACCCGTCCCGGGCGGGTGCCCGCGCCGGAGCCCTGGAGCCAGGTGAGGAGTTGGTGGGGGTTCCCGACGGTCGCTGACAGTCCGATCCGTTGCACGGGGCGCCCGGTGACCCGCTCCAGTCGCTCCAGTACGGCCAGCAGGTGCCAGCCGCGGTCGTCGCCGGCGAAGGCGTGCACCTCGTCCACCACCACCGCCCGGACGCCACCGAGCAGCCGGGCGTGATCCGTCTTCACCCCGATGAGCATGGCCTCAAGCGACTCGGGGGTGGTGAGCAGGACGTCCGGGCCCTGGACCCGGATGCGGCGCCGCTGGGACTCCTTGGTGTCGCCGTGCCACAGCTCCGCGCGGCGCCCGAGCCACTGGGCGTAGGAGTCGACGCGGGTGACCAGGTTGTTGAGCAGCGCTTTGAGGGGGCACAGGTAGAGCACCGAGGTGCCGGTCCAGCGCTGTGCGGACATGGCCGAGAGGATCGGCAGGCAGGCGGCCTCGGTCTTCCCGCCCGCGGTGGGCGCCAGGAGCACCGCGTCCTCGCCGTCCATCAGCGGGTGGATCGCGGCCCGTTGCAGGGGACGCAGATCGGGCCAGCCGAGCGTGTTCACCACGTGGTGCAGGACGACGGGGTCCAACCGGTCGACGGGGTCGGGCAGGGACGGGCGGGCAGTGGGCTCGTCGGGACCGTCGGCTCCGTGCATCACACGTCCAGGTCGATGTCACCGGCGGACACGGCCGAGGCGAGGTTCCGCTCGACGGCGGTGAGTTCGCTGCCCGTCACCGTGAGCCGGTAGTGCTGGCGGGGGTCGAAGTCCTCGAACTGGTCGATCCGGTCGAGGACGTCACCGACCAGCTTCTTGAGGAAGAGACGGGGTGCGACCCCGGCCTTCCCGCCGAGGGCTCCGCCGACGGCACGGGCGAGATCGGCGATGTAGGCGTCGTCCGCGAGCGTCCTTACCCGGTCGGGGGCACCGGCGCCTTCCGCGTACAGGTCGCGGATGGTCGTCCCCAGGTCGACCAGTGACTCCTGGGTGAAGCCGGGCAGCCGCAGTTGCACGGCACGCGGGTTGTCGAAGCGCGGGTCGGTGGTGAAGTCGGTGGCGAGCCGCTGGGCGAGCGGGGCGAGGCGCTGCACGCCCTGCGGGCCGTCGTAGAACGCGGGCGTCCCGGTGATCACCAGGTAGAGGCCGGGGAAGCGTCCCGAGTGGACTTCGTCGATGAGTTGCCGCAGGGCGTTCAGGGCCTTGTCCCGGGCGTCGGACCGGACGCGCTGGAGGGTCTCCACCTCGTCCAGGACGACGAACAGTCCCCGGTGGCCGGAGTCGCGCAGCACGGTCAGCAGCCCTTGGAGGAACCCGAAGGCCCCGAAGTGGTCGAGGTCGCCGCGGACCCCGGCGGACCGGCGGGCCGCCGCGGCCACGTGGGGCTGGCCGCCGAGCCAGGAAAGGACGGCCGCGGCGGTGGCCTCGTCCCCATCGGCGAGGGCGGAGCGGTAGCCGCGCAGGGCGGTCGCGAAGGAGGGGGCGTGTCGGGACACCTCCGCGAGCCGCGCGATCAGCAGCTTCTCGACCTCCTGCGGCAGCGCGTCCTCGTCGGCGCCGGCGGCGAGGGCGTCCTCCTCCAGTGCGTAGAACCAGGCGTCCACCACCGGCCGCAGGGCGCTCGGCGGGAAGCTGGCGGTCGCCAATCGCTCGGTGAGCCGCCGGTACACCGTCTCCAGTCGGTGCAACGGGGTCTCCGTCTCGGAGATCTGGATCTCGGCGACGGCGAGCCCGCGACGCTTGGCCCGTTCGCCCAGCCAGCGGGTGAAGAAGGTCTTGCCCGAGCCGTACTCGCCCCGCACCGCCTTGAACACCGACGCCCCCGAGGCGACCGCGTCCAGCTCCGCGTTGAGGGCGCTTTCGTACCGGTCCAGGCCGGTGGCCAGCAGGTCCAGTCCGCTGTCGGGCACGGCGCCGCGACGCAGCGCGTCGAGCACGGTGCGGCGACGGGCGGCGGACACGGAGGTACTGGTGGGACGGGGCTCGATCACCGCCCCATCCTCCCATCCGGCCCCGACCGCCGTCCGCCCGCTCACCGCCCCGCCCGCCCGCCGGTCAGCCCAGGTCGAACTGGGCGCGCAGCAGGGCGGTGTGCAGTCTCAGGGTCCGCCCGTCGGGCAGGGTCTCCAGCACCTGCACCCCGTCGTAGTTGAGGAGCTGACGCAGGACCGCCGCGAAGCCGTCCGCCCGGGTGACCGGGTAGTCGACGCGTTGCGCCAGTGCGGTCACCGGGAGGGTGCCCCCGGCGTCGAGGAGGGCGCGGACGGCCTTCTCGACCCGGTCCATCGGTGGTTTGCGGGCCAGGAGCCCCACCTGGTCCTTGAGGATGTCCGAGGCGAACAGTGCGGCTACGAGGGCGTCGTCCGGGGAGACCAACACCGGGGTGACCAGGGTCGCCTCTCCCGGGTCGGCCGGCACCAGGTCCACGTCAAAGAGCGAGTCGTGCGTCTCGGCGAGCGTGGCCTGGGCCTTGGTCGGTCGTGTGCGGCGTGGCGGCGGGTCCGGGAGGCCGACGGGTTCGCCGAGCGGCTGGGGGCGGGTGCTCCGGCCCTCCGGGAGCCACCAGTCGGGGCTGGGGTCGCCCAGTTCCCGCCAGTCGGCGGGGGGCGTGGCACCGAAGGGCAGGAACGCGAGCACCGGGATGGTGAACTCGCTGAGCGCCGCGCCCCCGTGGTAGCCGGCCTTGCGGGCGGTGTAACGGGAATCCGCGTCCCACAGGGCGACGATCGACGCCCCGGGCTCGGGCCAGACCACCCGGGGCCCGGCGAGTGCGATCTCGGCGGCGTCCAGCGGACCGCCGGGGGCGCGGTGACGGGCGGAGTCCGGTCGCTCCGCTTCCACCTTGTCCCCGTGCCGGTCCACCACGTGCCCGTGGTCGCTGGTCAGGATCACCGCCATGCCCCGCTCGGCGGCGGCCCGCAGCAGGTCGAGCAGCCGCCCTATCTCGTCGAGGCGCCAGGCGCCGTCACCGAGCTTCTGTTCCTTGCCGAGGCGGTCGTCCACGGTGTTGAGGACCACGGCGACGTGGGTGCGTTCGTCATCGAGGGCTTCCGCGAGGGCGGGGCCGAAGACGTGTCCGGGGGCCTCGGGACGCAGGTCGTCCTTGTGGAACACGGCGGCCGGTGCGCCGCCCCAGAAGGCGTGCGCGGGGAACAGTTTCCGTTCGTCGGCCTGCGACCCGTGCGTCAGCCGTCCGGCGAAGAGGGAGGTGCGGCAGACCGCGGTCAGGGTGGGCAGTGCCGCCGCCATCGTGCGACGGGCCGGTACGCCTTCCTTGATCGGGTCGAACTCGGCCCAGGTGGCGCGTAGTTCCTCGCCGAGTTCGGTGGCGATGGCGGTGCTCATCCCGTCCAGGACGAGCAGCAGGACGCGTCGGGCGCCGGCGTCCCGCACCACGGGCTTGACGACCCGGTCGAGGAAGGTCTCCACGGTGAGCATCGAGCCGGCCGGGGTGCCCGCCGCGGTCCAGGTGGCCAGCGCGCGGGCGAAGCCGCGGTCGATCTCGTGCCGGACGCGGCGCACCCGGCTGCCGAGCGCGTCGTACGCGGACCGCAGGGTGGGGTCCGGGTCGCCGCCCGCCTCGATGTGCTCCAACGCCCGGTCGACCCAGCCGGTCTCGGCGAACTGCCGGTGTATCGCGGCGGCCACCGTCTCGCACTCGGTCGCGGGGTCGCCGGCCAGCCACCGGCCGAGCCGCTGGGCCATGCGGGCGCGTTCCAGCCGGGCCCGGGCTCCCGGCCCGTCGGCGCGCTGGTGGTCGCCCAGGGCGCGGACCGCTTCCGCGACGGCGGCGGGCCGCCCGCCGGTGAGAGCACGTCCCACCGCGGCGAACCGGGCCTCCAGGCCCGCCGCCAGGACCGGGCTGGCCTCGGCGGCCGTCTCGGCGCCGAACTGGCGGACCAGCAGCGACGCCCGGTCCAGCACGGTGTCACTGAGCCGCCGGGCCGCACGGACCTCGTCCTTGTCGACGGTCGTGCCGCGGGCGACGGTCGCGAGCAGGGTGCGCACGTATTCCTCGGCGGCCCGGGCGAAGCGGGACACCAGGGCGTCGAGTTCGTCTCCGACGGCCGGGGGCCGCTCGCCGAACCAGCGCTCGGCGCGGCCCCGCGCCCGGTAGGCGGCGGCGTCCGGTTCGCCGTGCAGCCAGAGCGCGGCGCAGACCAGGCCGAAGGCCACGGCGTCCGGCCCGTGTTCGGCCTCGACCAGCGCGAGCAGCACCCGTCCGGTGGGGCCGGCCTGGTCCTCCGCGCCGAGGAATTCCGCCAGCCCGGCGCGTTCCGGGGCCCGCAGTTCCAGCAGTCGTTCCGGTCCGCCCGGGGTCAGGGACCAGGCGAGCAGCGTGTGGGTGTCGAGGCTGTCGCCGGTCGAGATGCGTTCCGCGCCCGCCGCCTCGGTGTCGTACCTGCCGAGGCGCAGGCGGCGCAGGGCCAGGGCGGACAGGGCGGCGCGCCGGGAGAGCATGCCGCCGGCCAGGGGCGGCCAGCCGCCCGGCGGGGCGGCGCCGAGCAGGGCCTCCGCGGCCCAGTTGGTGTCCTTGAGCCGCGGGTCGACCTGTTCGGCGCCGAAGGCGTCGCGGACCAGGTCCCAGCTGTCCACGTGCTCGATGCGGGGTTTGTGGGCGCGGGCGAGGATCGCCGGGTCGATCTCGTTCTGCTCCCGGTCGGTGAGCACGACGAGGACCGCCGGGCCGTCGCCGCCCGCACCGGACGCCTCGGCGCCCAGGTGGCCGAGCAGGAGTTCGTGGACGGCGAGCGGGGAGGGCGCGGCGACGATCCGGGCGGTCAGCCCGTCCCCCCACACCGGCTCGGCGGGGCCGTCCCACTGGGGCGCCGAGCGCAACAGGACCACCCGCCGTCTGCCGCCCCCCGCCAGGGAGGCGGCGAGCGAACGTTGGGACGACAGGTACTGGGTGACGGTGGCGAGGTTCAGCCGTACGGCGACGGTGGCGGCGGGTGTGGTCATCGCTCGACGACCCGCCAGCTGATCTCGATGGCGGCGTCGGGGTCCCGGGCGACCAACTCGGCCAGTTCGTCGCGGAGTTCACTGACCGCGCGGGCCGCGGTGGTCCGTCGTTCGCCGGAGCGCGGTGCTCGGCCGGCGCCGGCTCCCGTGCTGGTGCCGGTGGCCGAACCGGAGCCCGGGCCGGTGGGGGACGGTTCGTCGCGGTGCCACTCGATCCGCGGGTCGCTGGTCCCGCGGTTCAGCGGGATGTCTCCGGCTCCGGGGGCGGGCGGCGGCGGCTCGGGGGTCGCCTCGGTGCGCTTCAACAGCGCGACGACCTCGACCCGGGTGCGCTCCAGGGCGGCGACGAGGTCGTTGCTCCGTTGGTCGGCTCCGGCGGTGTTGCGCAGGGATTCGAGGAGGGCCTGCCCTTCGGGGCCCTTGGCCGAGGCCAGTCCCAGGATCTCCCAGGGCGCCGTACCGAGCGCCTGGGCCACCTTGGCCGCCTGCTTGATCGACGTCCCGAACCGGTCGGCGCCGACCGGTTCGAGGTCGAAGCCGGCCAGGGCCTCCACCGTCTTCTTCGCCCCGGCCGCGCCCTGCCCCGAGCCCTGGGTGAGCGCCTTCAGCAGGGCGAGGGCCCGCCGGGCGAGCGCCAGACGCCCGCTGTCGTCCGTCTCGTCCAAGTGGAGGAAACCCGCGTGCTCCTCCAGCCTGCGCACCAGTTCGGCGGCGGGCTCCCGGTAGGCCGCGGCCTGTTCGCTGATCTGCCGGGCGAACTGGTTGACGATGCGCCCGCGCAGCAGGGTGGGCGCCGGGGACCCGAAGACCACCGCGAAGCGTTGCCGGGCGGACTCCCAGTCCTGCGGCGAGGGCAGCGGCTGGTTGCGCAGCGCGTCGCGGTCCTTGACCTGCGACAGCTCGGGTGCCGGGTCGAGCGGCATGCCCTCGCGCACCCACACCCGGTCGTCCATCTCGGCGAACGAGGCGACGACGAGCCGGGCGAGGAAGTCGGGCAGACCGCGCGGGGCGGGCCGGTCCGTCCAGTCGGTGAGGGTGATCAGGGTCAGGTCACCGGTGACGCCCTTTTCCCGGGCGAGCTGCCGGAAGTGGTCGGCCCAGTACGGGGACAGCTCGAAGTACGCCTCCTTCTGCTGGCCGAGCAGCAGCGGCCCGGCGAGCCGCCGCATCAACGCCCGGTCACCGGCGGGGATCTCGGTACGGCCGTCGCGGGCCTCGGCGGCGGCCCGGACGTGGGTGAACACCTTGCGGGCGTCGCTGGGCTTGAGCGTCGTCCCGGTGTTGTCGGGGTCGAGGTCGGGGTGGTCGGGGTACTGGGTGGCGAGGAGCTTGCCGGCGAGGTGCCGGACGCCGTCGCGGAGGGACTGCCCGAAGGAGAGGGTGAGGCCGTCCACTTCGCGCAGGGACGTCAGATGGTCACCGAAGCCGAGCGCGATGTCGGCGGGCTTCTTCTCCGCGAGCCCGTACGCCTGCTTGAACGCCGCCTTGACGTTCTTGAGCAGGGATTCCCGCTGGGTCTCCAACAGGCCCTTGGCGCGCGCCCGGTTGTCGGCGTTGAGGTGACCCGCGTACAGGCTGTCGAAGCGCCCGCCGTCAGCGAGGGCCCGGTCGATGACGACGAGCCGACGGAAGTCGCCGTACCGCTGGGCGGAGAGGTGGGTGGGCAGCCAGGCGACGGTACGGGACCGCTCGCCCTGCTGCCTCTCGGCGAGTCGGCGTACCCGGTGGGCGCCGTCGACGGGCTCGTACGCCCCGTCGTTGAAGGGCAGGTCGACGGCGATGCGCCAGCGGCCCTCCTCCTGCGGCATGAGGGCGTGGTCGGGGAGGTCGTCCTCGTCCGCCAGGTTCCCGAAGACCACTTCGACGGCGCGGTCGGTGCCCCGCCACACGAAGTTCAGCTCGTCGACCAACCGGCCCTGGGCGATGCCCAGCTCCTCGGCGAGCAGCCGCTTGGCGAGGGCCTGCCGGTTGCCCGGGTTGTCGTTGACGTTGGCGTTGGCGATGACCGAGTCCACGTCGACGCCGGACAGCTCCAGCCGGACGCCCGGATTGGCCTCGGTCCCGGTCTCCTTGATCTCCGGGAAGCGGCCCGCCCACTCGGCGACCTTGTTCTTCAGGATGCCGTACTCACGCCCCGGGATCGGGGCCACCACCGAGCCGTAGTTGAGTGCGGACAGCCGGCGGATCGTGAGGTCCGCCAGGGCGGGCACGCTCGGCGCGAGCGCGGACAGCAGCAGGGTGCCGATGATCCGGTTGTCCCCGACGAAGGTCTTCACCCGGCCCCGCAGCTCCGGGTCGGTGACGCTGTCCGGGCGGTGCGTGTACTGCTCGACGTCCTCCTCCGACACGTTGTACGTGGCGAGCAGGTACGGGCGCAGCTTGGTCCGGTACAGCTTGTCCGCCGCCTCGAAGACGACCTTCAGGCTGTCCGTGAACGGCTTGTCGCCGCCGGCGGTGATCAGCGGGTACAGATCGCCCACCGGGATCAGATCGCCCAGGCGGAGCTGGTCGCGGTGGTCGGCGAGGAGCTGCCCCATCAGCTTCATGCCGGTCCGGTTGCGCTGGAGCGCGGACGACACCTGCACCAGGGTGTCCATGAAGGCGGGCGAGAACGGATACGTCAGCCGGAAGCTCTCCTCGTCCGCCCCGACCCCGTCGGCCCCCCGGTCGGAGCCGAGCAGGGTGTCCCACACCTCCCGGCGGAGCTTGCGGGTCTTCTCGAACTCGCCGGAGAGCAGCGCCGCCGCCTCCGCGTCCTTCGGCTGGAGGAGCCGGGCGTGCGCGACCTGGGGGAGGTTGCGGTCCTCCAGGGTGATCTTGTCGAAGCGGCCCGACGCCTGGTTCAACGTGTCCTGGATGGACGACTCGGCCGCGCCGGACAACTCCTCGCCGACCAGTTCGCGCAGATCCCGCTGACGGGCGATGAACGAGACGACGGGGATGGCCCGGCGGGCGTCCGCGCCCTCCACGAAGTTGGTGATCTTGCCGGCCTCGCGCCCCACGAACTTCTGGTCGTGGATGAGGGTCGCCAGCCAGAGGATCAGCTCGTCGAGGAAGAGGATCAGACCGTCGTACCCCAGCTCCTTGGCGTGCGCGGCGATCACGGACAGGCCCGCGTCCAGCGACACGAACCCGTGCTCGCTCTCCGCGGCGTTCTGCGCGAAGCCCGGCAGCAGGTGCGTACTGGCGTCCTGCACGAGCCGGGCCCGCAGTTCCACCGGGGTGGACGGGCTGACGAGGTTGAGCGCGTAGCCCGTCTCGTGGATCTCCTCGGCGCCGAGCGCGGTGTCCAGGAGCGCCGCGTTCCACGCGAAGGACTCCCCCCATTCGTCGTCCTCGTCGGCACCGCCGCCGGACTCCGGGCCGAGCCCCCGGATGACCGCGGCGTCGCCCATGCGCTCCCGCATGGCCGTGATGTCCGCGAACAACGCGTCCGTCCGGTAGACCCGCGGGGTGGGGGCCTCGGGGTGGAGCTTCTTGACGTGACTGACGTACGTCCCGAGGACCCGCTGTTCCAGGGCCTTCGCCCCGAGCATGTGGTACGGCACGAGCAGGAACTTCTTCCCGTCCGCGCCGAGCCACTCGTGCTTGCTGAGCACCGGGTCGAAGTCGCCCCGGCCCCGCGCGGCCGGGCTGCCGCTCAGCAGTGCGTGCAGCACCGCCATGAAGTGCGACTTACCCGAACCGAACGACCCGTGCAGATAGGCGGCCTTGGACGTGTGGCCGTCCAGCGCCGCCTTGATCAGCCCGATCGCCTCGTCGAAGTTCTCCAACAGCCGCTCCGTGACCACGTAGTCCCGCAGCGCGCCCGCGGCGCCCCCGGGGGTCGTGGCCTCGGAGAGTTGGAGCACGAAGTCGGAGGTCGAGATCGACTCCTTGATGTGGATGACATCGCGGAGCAGGGGCGGCTGCTGGGCCATCGCGCGTCTCGCTCACCTTCTGACGGCACCCGCCGTCGCTGTCCGGTCCGGTATCGGTCGACGTTTCTCGGGACATTCTCCGACACCGATGCGGAATCCGGGGCCGTGGGTCAGCACTCTCCTGACTCCCAGCGTGACACCGGCCACTGACAGTGCCCCCGCCCGGCTCGTCACCACGGCCCCGGCCGCCCGCCCGGGACTCCCTGGCCCCGGCCCCTCAGTCCGGCAGCACGCCCTTGCGGCTGCGCTCGTTGACCTCCGCCACCCGTGCGCTCAGCACCTCCAGCACGGTCACCGGCTCCACGTGTTCCGGGGCGACGTCCCACTCCCGGCCGCCGTAGAGGGGCCGTAGCTGCACGTACGGTCCGATGCCGCCCATCACCACGCCGATCCGGCCGAGCCGCGCGTCCCGCACTGTCTCCCCGACCTCGGGCCGCCGGTTCTCGGTGTACGGCTGGCCCGCCACCTCGTCCGTCACCGCGCGACGCCCTTCGCGATCACCGTCGCCAGCGTCCAGGCGGTGCGCGAGGAACACGGTCCGAGGTGTACGAGCGCGTCCCGGCCCTCCTCCGGCCAGGGGGTGCGGACGTCCACCGAGGGCAACGCGACGCCCGCGAGCCGCAGTGCCGCGACCAGCGCGTCCCGGGCGTCCAGGGCCTCGTCGATCGCGGGCCGTAGGGAGGTGATGGGCACGGGTCCGCCGGTGTGCCGGCTGGGGACTCCGGCTGCGGTTGGTCGCTCTTCGCTCACGGTGGGGGCTCCTCTGACGTTCCTCGGATTCCGCTGCCCCGACCACACGCGATGATCTACCGTGCGTAGTCGGGACATGACGAGAATGAATCCGCGGCAGGCCCCTGACCTCGTGGTCGTCCGCTCACCTCCCCGCCGACCGGCGTTACTTCCACACCTTCCACCGGTGCGTGCGGCACCCGGAGCGGAGTGGCGGGGCGGACCTGGGCTGGTCCTCCCGTACGTGGTCGTGCTCCTGCGACGCCGAGCCGGATCTTCTCGGATTCCGGCGCACGGAGCGCACGGAGTGAATTACTGTGCGTAGTCCGGACATGACGGGGATGATCCGGAGAAGGCCGCCGAACGACGTGGACGTGCACCAACCTGCCCCTCCCGCACCGCCCGGCGCCACTTCCCACCTTCCACCGACACCACGGAGGGGAGCCGAGATGCCGCCGAGGCGGGTGATCACCGGCCGCAGCCAGCAACCGCGCCAGCGGTACGCGGAGGAACTGCGGCGGATGCGGACGGCGCGCGGCGCGAGCCTGCGCCAACTCGGGGAGCGACTGGGCTGGGACTGGTCGCTCTTCGGCAAGATGGAGAAGGGCGAGACGCTCGGCAGCCCCGAGGTCGTCCAGGCCCTCGACACGTACTACGAGACGCCGGGGCTGTTGCTCGCCTTGTGGGAACTGGCGGTGGGGGACAAGTCGCAGTTCCGCGAGCGCTACCGGCGGTACATGAGCTTGGAGGCTGAGGCGGTAAGCCTGTGGCACTTCGCGGTCAGTATTGTGCCGGGCTTGCTCCAGACCCCCGGGTACGCGCGTGAGGTTCTGGCCGCAGGCGGCTTTGACGGAGATGAGTTGACGCAGCAGGTGGAGGCGCGGATAGGTCGGCAGGAGGCGCTGGACGGGGACTCTCCGCCGCCGTTTCGGACGATCTTGTCCGAGGCGACATTGAGGATGGGGTTGCGGGACAGCCACGCGTGGCGGAAGCAACTGGAGTATCTGGCGGGTACAGCCGAGCGTCGAAACGTGACGATTCATGTCCTCCCAGAGAGCGTTGGGCCGCACGCCCTGGTCAGCACAGACATCATGTTCCTGCGGCTAATGGACGCGCGTACCGTGGCGTACACCGAGTCCGCCTACTGTGGTGAACTGATCGAGGAAAACGCGGCCGTGGAGCGTTTGCAGCGTCGGTACGATGCGGTACGCGACATGGCGTTGTCCCCGGCCGAGTCGCGGAAGTTCGTCCTGCGTTTGTTGGAGGAAGTGCCGTGCGATCCCTAGAGCTGAGTGCCGCAAACTGGCGTAAGAGCAGCTACAGCAACCCGGACGGCGGCCAGTGCGTTGAGGTCTCGGACGACTTCACCGCTGTCATACCCGTGCGGGACAGCAAGATCCCGCACGGTCCGGTGCTTGTGTTCCCTGCGGATGACTGGTCGTACTTCGTAGCCGCGGTCAAGGGCGACCGCCTCAGCATCTGAGCCGTACGGCCCCCGTGATGGACTCGCGTCCTGCTGTTCACGGGGGCCGTCACTGTTCCCGGGGCGCTACTTCTTCGTGGCGCGCCGTCCTCGGGTCGCCGCGGCCGGGCGCCAACCGCGCAGATCGTCGTCGGCCAGGCCGTGTTCGCCCTGCACCATCTGGCGGTCGCCCCGGAAGTACGCGGCCGGGGACGCTCCGAAGGCCGGGTCGAAGTCGTCGTGCCACTGGTCCAACCAGGGCTGGAGTTCCAGCAGCCCGGCGAGGAACGGGGTCAACTCCTCGGAGGTCAACGCCTCGTGCGAGGCGATGTACGCGTCCAGCGCGAACGCCTGCTCCTGGTGGTCCCAGCCGGCCCAGCCGTACAGCTCCGGCGTGGCCGCGTTGGTCTGCCCGTACGAGATGAACCGCTCCTTGGGCACGTCCAGCTTTCCGCGAGCTTTCCAGTAGGAGGGGCGTAGGAAGTCCACTGACGTGTACTTGGGCGGTACGGGGATGCTGTCACGGATCTTCCGCTTGGCCGGCTCGTCCGGTGCGGCGTCCTCCTGACGCTGGAGGTCCCAGACGTGTTCCCAGTCCTGGCGCTTCTTGAGTCCGGCGGGCTTGTACCGCAGGGCGGACAAAAACGGTACGTGTTCGTCCGTCATCAACTCCGCGATGACCGCGGGCAGGTCCTTGCGCGGCGCGTAGATCTTCGCGACGGAGGCGAAGTCCTCGTCACGGGACAGGGCGTCCGTGAGCCGGGACAGGGTGACGAGCGCGGGCATGTCGTTCTCGTCGAACCAGTGGTCACGCTTCTCGATCCGGTCGAGCAGCCATGAGCGGAGCGCCTTGTCCTGAAGCGAGTCCCACCCCTCGGTCGCCCACCGCCGCTTGTACTCGGGCCGCTCGACCATGCCGATTGCACGGGACGACTCAATCGCGTCGATCCGCTTCTGCACCACCTCACGATAGGCAGCGGGCCAGTGCTCGGGGATCTCGGTGATCGGAGTGGACCCGTGCCGCTTGAACCACTCGCCGCTCGCCTCGCCCGCGGCAACCCGCCGGGCAAGCACGATCTCGAACGCCCGCTCACCGAGGGCCAGTTCGGGAATGTCGGGTGACTCGGGGTCCTCGGATACCCGGAGGTCTTCGGGGTGCAGCTTGTAGAGGGAGTAGACCTGCCAGTCTAGTTCTTCCTGTAGGGCGATCATTTGAGCACGAATGGACAGCCAGGCGGCCTGGGAATCCCGGAGTTCGGGAGTGTTTGGCGTGCCCTCTGTGGCCACAGCAGAGGGCACGGTAGCGCCTACCCGTTGGGCGAGGCCGTCCATGCGGGTGCCAAGCTCGATCGGGTATGACGAGGGAAGGGGAAGAGATTGGAGCTTTGTGCCAGTGAACTCATAGAAATCTTCGAACGGAATGGTCGACTGGCGGGCGCCTTTAGCGTCCACCGTGCTTCCCTTATTGTGGCTCGTCATCTTGAGCCAAAAACACGCGGTTGAGCTATTGAGCAAGCCGAACAGGTTGAGGTGATCTTCCTCGGTTGCCTCGGCGTTCAACTTGATCAATGGCGCGGTGCGTGTGAACGCGGCACCGCTACGGTCAAGGGTGAAATGGTTATGTGTTGCAACGAAGGCGAAATTGAGCGACCATTTGTGTGTGTCGGTGTCTTTGGGGATCTGGTGCCATTCCCACCATGGCCGACTGTCGCTGAAGTAGGTTCCTCCTGAAAAGGTTGCTCGCATTCCCAACTCGGAACGAGAAGGCCAAATCCAGGATGCGAGATGTGGAAGTGCTTTGAGGTCTTTTAGGTTGCGCTCAGAATCGTATGGGTGGAAAATGTAATCGCAGCCGGTGAATGTGAAATCGCGAACTTCATCACCGACGATAAGGCGTCTGACGGCCTCGGGCTCTGCTCGGGCCCGCAAGAAAGCCTCCAGAGGTGCAGTCATTGCGTCATCGGCAGCGGGAATTCCATAGAATCCAATACGGGAAACTCTGTACTTTAGGGTGCCTTGTCCTGAATTGCTGATCTGTTCGAGCATCTCCAGTCCGCCATTTGTCAGGACCCATGGCTGAGTGCCGAAGTATCGACCTCTGTCCAAGTCGTCCACGGATACCCATTGACTTACCGAGCCAGGATTGTCGATTTGATGCGTGATAGCACTCCAGACCTGCCCGTCCTCGGGCTTGTCCGGAGCCATAGGCTCACCCTGAATGCTACGTACCGTGCGGATGCTTCGTGTTCGCTCGCCGGCCGCGCGTCGCCTTCCGACTAGGATGACTGTAGGGGTTCCATGCCCGGGAATGTATGCCCCCGAGGTGTCGATGACCTCAGTCAGCTCGACTTCATGCGCGAAGTACGTCTCAATGAGCCGTGTTCCGAACTCCCGCTTCATGAACGAGTTCGCTGTGATCTGCCCGACCATCCCGTACCCGCGCCCGCTCTCGGCGTCCCCGCTCTTGGAAAGCTCAAAAAATCGCTGAGCAAACGGCACCGACAATGCGTACTTCCCAGTGCAAGCGTCGTAAAGCCCCCGGTACAGCTCGTTGAGCTTCCGGTCCTTCACCGTGATGTAAGGCGGATTGCCCACCACCACGTGGTACCGCCCCTGGCGCAGGATGTCCGGGTGTTCGTGCACGTCCTCCGTCACGTACTTGAACTCGGCCAGCTCGTCGACGCCCTCGCCCTCCGCGCCCTCGAACAAGTTCCCCTGAACGTGCCGGTGCTTGATCAGCGAGTCGCCCACAGCCAAGTGAATGGGCCAGTCGTACCGCGCAACCTCCGCAACCGTCCGCACCCCACTCGCAGCCATCGCGGCCACCAGCAACCGGAACCGGGCGATGGCCACAGCGAACGGGTTGAGGTCCACCCCGTGGACCGAGTCCAGCGCGGCCCGTACCCGCTCGTGCAGGTCACGTCCCGGCTGGCCCTCGCCCCACAGGCGGACCAACCGTCGGAACGCGCCGAGGACGAAGTGACCGGACCCGCAGGTGGGGTCGATCATCTTCAGGTCCTCGTAGCCGAACTCCCGCACCGCCGGGTCCATCGTGCGGTCGAGGATGAACTCCTCCACGAACTCCGGGGTCTGGAGCAGGGCGTACGTCTTCCGCGCGGCCTCGCTGAGGTCCTGGTACAGGTCGCCCAGGAAGCGGGTGTCCCAGCCCTCGGTGCCGTCCTCGTTCAGGGGGTCCGTGAAGTCGTGGACGAGTACGCCCGCCTCGTCGCGTTCGCGCCAGAACGCGATCAGCTCCCGGGCCCCGTCGTGCGAGACCGGGATCTGGAACAGCGGGTTGTGCTTGCGGTCGAACAGGAGCCGCCCCGCCTGCCCGGCGCCCAACTCCGCGAACGCCTGCTCCAGCCAGCCGCGGAAGGTGGGGTCGTCGGCGGTCGACAGGTACTCCTCGTACCGGGCCAGCGCCAGGTCCCGGCGGTCGTCCTCGGGGGCCGTCACGTACGGCTCGGGGATGAGACGGTTGTCCTCGCAGAAGCGGACGAACACCGTACCCAGCACCCACGCCACCGCGACCTGGGTGACCCGCTCGTCCAGCCAGGAGTTCCAGGTGGCGGCGGTACGGCCCAGCTTGCGGGCCCGGTCGTACTCGGCGCGCAGTCGGGTGCCGACCTCCTCGACGGCCTTCACCTGCTTCGACAGATCCGTCTCGACCGCTTTGACCTGCTGCTTCAGGTCGTCCAACAGGGTCTTGCGGTCGATCACTTGACGTCTCCCTCGGTGTTGTCGTCGTGCGTTTCGGTCGTACTCGCGCCCGGCTCGCCGCCGCGGTGCTTGTTGTCCACCCACGAGTCCGGTAGCTCGATCCACTCGCCCAGCCCCGCCTGGTAGGCGACCGCCAACTGCCCCAGCCTCGGTTCCCGAGACGGGTCGGCCTGCGGTACGAGCAGCCACAGGCCCCGGCCGCCCTGCCGGGCCGCCTCCGCGAGCCGGTCCAGGACGCCCATCGCGTCGTACCGGGCGAACGCCGTGGCCTCCGTCAGCAGCACCGGGCCCGAGCCGGCGCCGGCGTCCAGCAGCACGCGTACCCGGGGCTCCACGGAACCCCAGGCGGTGCGCGCGTACTCCGCGAACTTCATCGCGCCGCGTGAGCCCGCCTCCGCCACATCGGCCTTGAGCAGGGTCTCCCAGGTCGGCTTGGAGCCCTCCGGGGCCAGGGCGTGCATGGCCTCCAGGAACAGTTCCGTCACCGACACCACCCGGGCGCCGATGCGGTCGGCACGCAGGGCCCGTACCGCGTCGCGGGAACGGTCCCGGTGCACCGTCAGCACCCGGTACCCGTCCCGGCGGGCGGAAGCCGTCAGCCGTTCCTCGGCGCGGGCCGCGCCGGCCAGCAGCGGATCGTCGGAGTAGCGCGTCACCGCGCCCACGTCGGTGGCCTGGCGCCACGCACCGGTCGTCAGGTAGCTGGACGCGCTGTCCAGGCGGGTGGGGAGGTAGCGGGAGGTGCGGGTGTCCTCACGGGTGGCGAGGGTGAGGTCGAAACCGGCGTCCCGCAGGGCCTTGGTGAGCGGGGCGTCCGTCGGGAGTTCGTGGGTGACGGCGCCGCGCGCGTCCCGCAGGACCAGTTCCGGGAAGCGGGCCCGTACCCGCTCGTGGACGTCCTCGGCGGTGACCCCGGGCTGCCGGCCCTCGGGCACCCCCGGGATCAGCCGCACCAGGCCGGCCTGGGTGAGCCGCAGCGCCCGGACCAGCGGGAGGTCACGGCGGTAGATCTCCAGTCGGGGGGTCGCCGCCGCGTTCAGGGAGGCGGCGGCGGCCAGTTCCACCAGCCGGCGTTCGTCCCACTCGACCGTGCCCGGCGCCGGGGGCAGCTCGCCCAGCTCGCCCAGGACCGTCGTCGCGGTCGGCAGGGTGTCCAGCTCGGCGAGCCGGTCGGCGCGGCGGCCGAGCCGCATCGCGTAGTCGAGGAGACCCGGCGCGGTCGGGGTGTCGGGGGCGTCGCCCTCCCGGACGTCCAGGGCCAACAGCCCCGCGCCCAGGGCCTCTTCGGTGGCCTTGCGGTTGGGCTGGTGTCGGAACGGGGCCTCCGCCGGCTCCAACTGCTCCACCTCCAGCACGGCCCGGACGGCGGCCAGCGCCAGCGCCCGCCGCTGCTCCCGCTCGGCGAGCTGGGTCCCCCGCCGCACGGCGAGGGCGTCGGCGATCTCCGCCGCGGGGGCGACCCGGCCCAGGTCCAGCAGGAGATCCATGATCTCCGCGCGCAGCGCCCGCACCGCCGGGTGCTTCTTCCAGCGCTTGCGCTCCTCCTTCAGCATCTGCGGGATGCGGCCCGCCGACAGGGCGAGCGCGTCGGCGACGTCCTTCTGCTTGGGCCAGACCCCGATGTCGGGGAGTTCGCCCCGCTCGTTGGGCAGGCGCAGCAGCAGCCGGACCATCTCGACCTTGTTGCGGTTGGCGCCGTTGTTGTTCAGCTCCGGGACGAAGATCGTGGCGAGGGTGTCCAGGCTGACCGAGCGCAGCACGGGGCTGACCAGGCCGTCCGTGCCCTCGTCGGTGCCGAGCCGGCCGAGCAGTGCCGACTCGGTGGCCGAGAGCTGCGCCAGTTCCTCCTTCGCCTCGGCGCGGCCCCGGGGGGTCAGCGGGGAGACGGGTGTCTCGCGGAGCCGGTCGCCCCACTCGCGCTGGCGCCGCTGCACCTCGCTGCGGGTCTTCGCGCCCAGGCCGGGTGCGTTGACGAGCTTGCGGCGGCTGTGGTCGAGCAGTTCGCCGACGGTGGTGACGCCCAGTCCGTAGAGGAAGGACTCGGCGGCCGGGGTGAGGCCCGCCGCGGACAGGTGCGTGTCACGGGTGACGTCCGCGGCCCGCTGTTCGCGCTGTTGTTCCGCGGTGAGCGGTTCGGCGTCCGCGATCCCGGGCTGGCCGGGTCGTCCGGGCTGCGGGGAGTCGGACGGCTCGGGGTGGCGGGAGCGGTGGGCGGACGGCACGGTCTGCGAGGCGTCCAGGAAGATCTTCTTCCAGGCGTCCCGCATCGGCTTCAGCTCGGCGAAGCGGCGTGCGGCGTCCCGGTGCAGTGCCTTCTGGAAGAAGGCGACCAGGGCGTCGCGGACCGCCGGGTCGAAGGCGTCGGCGGCGATCGTCGGATGGGGGTGCTTCTTCTCGTCCGTCATCCGGGGCAGGACCGAGCCGTCGCCCCACTTGGGCAGTTCGCCGGAGGCCATCTGGTGCAGGGTGACGGCGACCGCGTACCGCTCGGCGTGCGCGTCGTAGGCGGTGCGGCTCAGTCCGCCGATGAACGGGTCGAGGTAGCCCTCGGTGCCGGCCTCGTAGTCCCGCGCCGGGTAGCCGGCGAGGGAGAAGTCGATGAGGACCAGTTCGCGGGTGCGGTTGGGGCGGATGCGGATGGCGATGTTGTCGGGCTTGATGTCGCGGTGCCAGACGCTCTCGCCCTCCAGGAAGTCGACGGCGCCGAACAGGTAGTCGCCGTACGCCTCCAACTCGTCGATCAGGAGTCGGCCGCGTTCGCGCAGCTGGCGGGCGACGGTCTCCTCACGGCGCCGGGTGCGGGCGGTGCCCGGTTCGGTGGGGCCCGGGACCTGGTCGGCCGGGGGCTCCTCCCGTTCGTCGCCCACGTACTCCAGGGCGAGGACGGTACGTCCGCCGATGCGCAGGGGTTCCCGCTCCACCAGGCGGATGACGCGGGAGTCCGGGCGGAGCGTGCCCATCACCCGGGCCTCGTGCACCAGGATTTCGCCCCGGCTGTCGGACAGGGCGACCTTCAGTACGGCCAGCGGGCGGGTGCGACGGGCCTCGGCCTCCAGGTCGCGGACGAGGAAGGCCCGGCTGGTGGAGCCGGTGCCGAGCCGGCGGCGGATCTCCCACCGCCCGCCCAGCACATCGCCCGCCACGGCCTCCAGGGGGTCCTTCTCGGGGGCCTGCGGGGAGGCGGGGGCGGCGGCCGGGGCGGTGAGGGCGTCCTCGACGAGTTCCAGCATCTCCAGGAACTCGTCCACCGAGGACAGCCGCTGCCCGGGACGGTAGGCGGTGGCCGCCTGCACCAGGTCGTCGATGTCCTCGGAGAGCCCGTCGACCAGCGAACTGGGGCGCAGACCCTCGCCCGCCTCCAGTCGGGCCAGCAGTTCGGCCTGGCTGGCCGCCGGTGCCTTCCCGGTGACGAGGAGGTAGGTGAGGACGCCGAGGCCGTACACGTCCAGCGACACCGGATCGGCGCTCAGCGCGGTCAACTCGGGGGCGAAGTACGGGTCGGAGCCCTTGGACAGGTGCATTGCGGAGAGCGCCGTCGGGGCGAACCGGGTCGGCCCCTCACCGGAGCCCGTTCCGGTGGCGCGCTGGGTGGCGATCTGCCAGTCGGAGATCTGGAGGTGCGGGGTCAGCCACGCAGCGTCCTCTGCGCCGGACTGCGCCCGGCCGCCCCGGGCCCGCGGGACCACGTGGACGGACCTGGCCGCGAGCGCCCGGTGGTGGATGCGGCTGGAGTGCGCGGAGCGCATGGTCTCGGCGAGCTGGCGGACGAGTGCCACCCGGCCGAGGATGTCGAGCCGTTCCCCGTACTGGAGGAGGTACGCGTCCAGGCGGAGGGTCCCCGGGTGGTAGTCGAAGATCAGCGCGGGGCCCGCCGAGTGCCCGGCCGGGTCGTACTGCCGCAACTGGACGGCGCCGGGGTGGCGGAAGCGGCGCAGGACCGCCGCCTCCCGCCGGGCGGCGTTCTCCACGGACTTCCGTATCGTCGCATCGGAGCCGCGTTCGCGCAGGTAGATGCGGACGCGCGCCGACTCGGGGAGTTCGGTGTGCCGGGCCAGGTAGTCGGCCCAGGTCTCCCCGGAGTCGAAGGACTTCCGCTCCAGCTGGTAGGGGCCGACGCGGTACTCGGCGTCGCTGCGGCGGATGCCGACCCGATCCAGGGCGGCCTTGACCTCGCGGGAGTCGATGGCCGTGATGCGCCGCCGCTCGTCGCGCGGGGGCTGCTTCAGCATCGCGATCAGCTCGTCCACGGTGTACACGCCGTGTTCGTCGTGGGCGGGCAGCCGGATGCGCAGTCCGCCGCCGGTGAAGCAGACCGCCTCGGCGACCCACACCCGCTTGCCGTGCTGCCCGAGGAGGCCGGCCAGTTCCTTGGCCTTCTTGTTGACGAGGTGCAGCGGGTTGCCGTGCGGGCGGCGGTGGCCGTTCGGGGTGGTCTGGACCCAGGTGCCGTTCTCGCTGGTCAGCGAGCCGTGCCAGTCCTTCAGCTCGATCATGCAGACACCGCCGGGGGCGATGACGAGCAGATCGACCTCGCGGACGTGCCCGGTGTTCGCGGTGAAGGTGAAGTTGGACCAGGCGCGCCACGGATCGGAGTCCGGCAGCTTCTCCCTGATGGCCTCCAGACCGCGGCGCTCAGGATCGAATCCGGATTCGGTGACCGTCGTCCACCGGCCATCCCGCATGTGCCGTCCCCCCCCCGCTGTCGGACTTCCGCGCTGACGAGCCGCCGCCTCGGATCAGGGGGCGGCCGAAGGCTCCCCGGAGATCCTAGTGGCGGGTTCCGACAACCGGGCAGCCGCGACGAAACGGGCACGGCATCGCGGCCTCAGAGGGACGCGGCGGTCAGGACGTCCGCCGGGGGGCCGGCGGCTTCGAGGCGGCCGTCGCGCAGCAGGAGGCAGTGGTGCCCGGCGCGCGCCGAGGACAGGTCGTGCGTGGCCTGGACCACGGTGATGTCGTCGGCGGTGAGGTCGGTCAGCAGCCGTTCGATGCCGTGCCGCGCCTCGGGGTCGAGCCCCGTACCGGGTTCGTCCAGGAGGAGCAGATCGGAGCGCTGGGCGATGCCCTGGGCGATGAAGGCGCGTTGACGTTGCCCGCCCGACAGTTCGCCCAGCTGTCGGGGTGCGAGGTGGGCGATGCCCAGCCGCTCCAGCGCCTCGTCGACCGTGGCGTGATCGCTCTTCGTCAGGCGTCGCCACGGGCCCCGGCTGCGCCAGCGGGCCATCTCGACGGTCTGCCGCACGGTGAGCGGCAGCGCATCGCTCACGGTGCTGCGCTGCGGGACGAAGGCGGGGGCGGGGCTGCCCGCGTAGTGGACGGTTCCGGATGTCGGCTGGATCACACCGGCGACGACGCCGAGCAGCGTCGACTTGCCGCTGCCGTTCGGGCCGATCAAGGACGTGATGCCCAACGCCGGTATCTCCAGGGTGACTTGGTGGAGCACCGGTTTGTCGGCGTATCCCGCGTCGATCGCCGTCAGGCGGATGCGGGGAGGGCGGGGTGAAGCGTCCACGGTGAAACCTATCTGTAGTGATAATCGTTTTCATTATAGTGTTGCGGCATGGAATGGTTGACGGGTCCCTTCGAGGTGACCTTCGTGCAAAGGGCGCTGTTCGGCGGGCTCCTGGTGTCCGCGATCACGGCGCTGGCCGGGACCTGGGTGGTGCTCCGGGGGATGGCCTTCCTCGGTGACGCGATGTCCCACGGGCTGCTGCCGGGGGTCGCCGTCGCGGCGCTGCTCGGCGGCAATCTGCTGGTCGGCGCCGCGGCGAGCGCGGTGGTGATGGCCGCCGGGGTCAGCGTCCTCGGGCGCACCCCGCGCCTCAGCCAGGACACCGGCATCGGACTGCTCTTCGTGGGGATGCTCTCGCTCGGCGTGATCATCGTGTCCCGCTCCCAGTCCTTCGCCGTCGACCTGACCGGGTTCCTCTTCGGGGACGTCCTGGCCGTCGGGGAAGGGGACCTGGTCGCCCTGGCCGTCGCCCTCGCCGTGGCGTCGACCGTCGCCGTACTGGGCCACCGGGCCTTCGTCGCGCTGGCCTTCGACGAGCGCAAGGCCCACACCCTGGGACTGCGTCCGCGCTGGGCCCACGCACTGCTGCTGGGCCTGCTGACGCTGGCGATCGTCGCCTCGTTCCACATCGTGGGGACCCTGTTGGTGCTCGGCTTGCTCATCGCCCCGCCCGCGTCGGTGCTCCCGTGGGCGCGCAGCGTGCCCGCGGTGATGGCGGGGGCGGCGGCGCTGGGCGCGAGTGCCACGTTCCTCGGGCTGTTGCTGTCCTGGCACCTGGACACCGCCGCCGGGGCGACCATCGCCGCGGTCGCCGTGGCCCAGTTCTTCCTCTCCCGCACCGCCGCCGATGTCCTCCGGCGACTGACCGCCCCGGCTGCCCGGACCGACCCGGCCGTGCCGGTCGCGCCCGCCCCCGTACCGCAGCCGACCCACCAGACGCCGTAGACAAGGGAGTTCACCGCTCGTGACGATCCACAGGGACCCGGCCCGCCGCCGCGCCCCGCTACCTCACGCCCCACTGCCCCGCGCGCTCGTCACCGTTCTCGTGGCCGTTCTCGCCGTCGGATGTACGACGGGCGGCGGGTCCGGGAACGAACCGGAACCGTCGGGCTCCCCGCCGCACGGTCACGTCGAGGGCGCCCGGGAGTCCGCCGAACAGCAGGCACGCCTCGTACTGAGCGACCCCGCCACCGGCGCGGCGCGGGTGCTGGACCTGATCACCGAGAAGGTGCACCGGGTCGAAGGGGTCAAGGGCGCCACCGCCCTCACCACGGACGGCCGGTTCGGGTACTTCCACGCCCCCGCCGGTGTCTCGGTGCTGGACACCGGTGCCTGGATGGTGGACCACGGCGACCACGTCCACTACTACCGGGCCGACATCCGCACCCTCGGCCGGCTGACCCCCCACGGTGGCGACGCCCGGGTCAGCAGGGGCGACGGGACGCACGTCGCCGTGACGACCGGGAGCCGGGGCACGGTGCTCCACCGGCGCGGCGATCTGGAGCAGGGGCGGATCGGCGCCGGGCGCCCCCTCACCGGCCGGCACGCCGCCGTGGTCCCCTTCCGCGATCACGTGGTGGCCGTGCCGCGCGCCGCGGGGGCCGGGGTCACGGTCCTGGACCGGGCGGGCGAGGAGACGGCGTCGCTGAAGGCGGAGTGCCGTGACCCGCGGGGGGAGGCGGTGACCCGGCGCGGTGTCGTGCTGGGCTGCGCCGACGGAGCCCTGCTGGTCCGGGCCCGGGGCGAGGAGTTCACCGCGGTCAAGATCCCGTACCCGCAGGACGTGCCCCCGGGCGAGCGGGCCCGGGACTTCCGGCTCCGGCCCGGCAGCGACACGCTCACGGCGCTCGCCGGTGACACCTCCGTCTGGGTACTGGACGTCACGGACCGAGCGTGGAAGCGGGTCGAAACGGGACCCGTGCTCGCCGCCAACACCGCCGGCGAGGGCGCGCCCCTGCTCGCCCTCGGCACCGACGGCACGCTGCGCGGCTTCGACGTCGACACGGGCGAGCGCACCGACCAAGCCGCCCTGCGCGCCCTCCCCGCCCGGGACGGCGTCCGGAACGCAGCCCGGGACGGCATCCGTGCCGGGGACGCCGGTGCGCCGGACATCGCCGTCGACCACAGCCGTGCCTACGTCAGCAACCCCGCGGCGAAACGGGTCGACGAGATCGACTACAACGACTCGCTGCGCGTCGCCCGCTCCTTCGACCTGGACATCCGGCCGGGCCTGATGGTGGAGACCGGACGATGACACCGGGCAACAGGCGCCCACCGATGCGCCGTTCGGCCCGACTCCTGCTCGGCCTCCTCATCGTGGTGGGGACGGTGCCGGCCTGTGCCGCCGGGGACGCCGACCGGCCGCAGATCGTGGTGACGACCAACATCCTCGGCGACATCACCCGTGAGGTCGTCGGCGGTGAAGCCGAGGTCGCCGTCCTGATGAAGCCGAACGCCGACCCGCACTCCTTCGGACTGTCGGCGGCCGAGGCGGCCACCCTGGAACGGGCCGACTTGGTGGTCTTCAACGGACTCGGCCTGGAGGAGAACGTCCTGAGGCACGTCGACAACGCACGCCGGGCCGGCGTGGCCACCTTCGAGGTCGGCAAGGCGGTCGAACCGCTCGCCTACCGGTCCGAGGACGGCGGCCCCGAGGCCGACGACGGGCAGCCCGATCCGCACTTCTGGACCGACCCCGACCGGGTCAGGAAGGCCGTCGACCTCCTCGCCGACCAGATCACCGCGCACGTGGACGGCGTCGAGCGGAGCGCCGTGCACCGCAACGCCCAGCGCTACGCACAGGAGTTGACGGACCTCACGTCCTGGATGACGCGGTCCTTCGACCGCGTCCCCGAGGACCGCCGGGCGTTGGTGACCAACCACCACGTCTTCGGCTACCTAGCCGACCGCTTCGGCTTCCGGGTCGTCGGAGCCGTCATCCCCAGCGGCACCACCCTCGCCTCGCCCAGCTCCTCCGACCTGCGCTCCCTCACCCGGGCGATGCGCGCGGCAGGCGTACGGACGATCTTCGCGGATTCCTCCCGCCCCCAGCGCCTGGCCGAGGTCCTGCGCCAGGAGACGGGGGGAGAGGTGAGCGTCGTCGCGCTCCACTCCGAGTCGCTGACCGAAGAGGGAGGCGGCGCGGACACCTATCTGACGATGATGCGCGCCAACACCGAGGCCATGACCACCGGCCTGACCGCGAGTTGACCACCCCCTGCGGTCCCGCTCGACCGGACACCCCACCCCCATCCCCATCCCCATGAATGACCGTGCCGCACCGCGGCGAAGAAAGGAACTCCCCAGTGAACATCCCCGTGAACACCCCAGCGAACACCCCAGCGAAGACCCCCGTGAAGAACCCGGCGAAGCACCCCGTGCGCAGTCGTGCCGTCACCGGCGCCGCTCTCGCCCTCGCCGTGTCCGTAGCCCTCACCGCCTGCGGCACGGAGGAGAAGAAGGCGGACTCCGCGCAGGCAGGAACACGAGCGGATGCCGCGAAGGCGGCGCCGAGCAGCCCGTCCGCCGCCGCACTGCGGGAGCCGCTGGTCGCCACCTTCGACGGCGGCCTCCACCTGCTGGACGGCGAGTCGCTGAAGCTCGGCAAGACCATCGACCTGCCCGGCTTCAACCGCGTCAGCCCCGCCGGTGACGACACCCATGTGATGCTCTCCACCGACAGCGGATTCCGGGCCCTCGACGCCTCCGCGCAGACCCTCACCGACATCGAGTTCAAGGGCGCCAAGCCCGGCCACGTCGTCCGCCACGCGGGCAAGACCGTCCTCTTCACCGACGGCACCGGCGAGGTCCACGTCTTCGACCCGGCCGAGCTGGCCACCGGCAAGAAGCCGAAGGGGCGCACCCACACCACCGAGGAGCCGCACCACGGAGTCGCCGTCGAGCTGGCGAACGGCGAACTGCTCACCACCCTCGGCGACGAGGAGAAGCGGGTGGGCGCCGTCGTCCTGGACGAGGACGACAAGGAGGTCGCCCGTAGCGAGGACTGCCCCGGCGTCCACGGGGAGGCCGCGGCCAAGGGCGAGGCGATCGCCCTCGGTTGCGAGGACGGGGTCCTGATCTACCGGGACGGCAAGTTCACCAAGGTCGAGTCCCCCGACGCCTACGGCCGGATAGGCAACCAGGCCGGCAGCGACGCGTCACCGATCCTGCTCGGCGACTACAAGACCGACCCCGAAGCGGAACTCGAACGACCCGAGCGGGTGTCCCTGATCGACACCCGGACCGGCAAGCTGCGCCTGGTCGACCTCGGCACCAGCTACTCGTTCCGCTCCCTGGCCCGCGGACCGCACGGCGAGGCGCTCGTCCTGGGCACGGACGGCGCCGTCCACGTCATCGACCCGGAGCAGGGCAAGGTCACCAGGACCGTTCCGGCGGTCGGCGCGTGGAAGGAGCCGCTGGACTGGCAGCAGCCCCGGCCGGTGCTCTTCGTCCGTGACCACACCGCGTACGTCAGCGAGCCCGGCAAGCGGAAGCTGCACGCCTTCGACATCGAATCCGGTGAGAAGAAGGCGTCCGTCACGCTGCCGGACGCGCCGAACGAGCTGACCGGCGTCGTCGCTGGCCACTGACGGTCGGCGCCCGACCGGCACCGTGGCGCGCCGGGGTCACTGCCGCGGCCCCGGCGCGCCCCGTTCAGCGCAGGGTGAGCGGGACCTCGGACGCGATGCGGGACAGTTTCGCCGGGTTGCGGATGTAGTAGATGCCGGTGATGCGGGCGTCCTGGACGCGCACCGCCATCACACCGTCGACCTTGCCGTCCAGCTGGACGAGGAGCGCGGGGCTGCCGTTGACCACGGTGGGGACGCCGGTGAGCCTGCTGCCCGCCTTGCCGGTGCCGCCGATGATGAAGCGGCCCACCTTCGCGGCGCCGGCGATCGGCCGCAGCGCGGCCTGCTTGACGCCCCCGCCGTCACTCACCAGCACGACGTCGGGGGCGAGCACGTCCAGAACGGCTTGCAGGTCGCCGTTCTCGAATGCGCGCTGGAGCGAATCCACGGCCGCCCGGACCTCCCCCGGGGCGACGGCCGTCCGCGGACGACGGGCATGGACGTGTCCCCGGGCGCGGTGCGCGATCTGACGGACGGCCGCGGGGCTCTTGCCGAGGGCGGTGGCGATCTCGTCGTAGCTGACGTCGAACGCCTCGCGCAGCACGAAGACGGCACGTTCGGTCGGCGACAGCGTTTCGAGGACGAGCAGGAGCGCCAGCGACACGCTCTCGGTGAGTTCGACGTCCTCGGCCACGTCCGGCGCGGTCAGCATCGGCTCCGGCAGCCAGGAACCGACGTACGCCTCCTTGCGGCGTTTCCTCGCCCGCAGTCGGTTGAGCGACTGCCGGGTGGTGATCCTGACCAGGTAGGCTCGCGGGTCGCGCACCCGCGGCAGGTCGACCTCGACCCACCGCAGCCAGGTCTCCTGGAGGACGTCTTCGGCGTCGACCGCCGAGCCGAGCAGCTCGTACGCGACGGTGAAGAGCAGGTTGCGGTGGGCCAGGAAGGCATCGGTCGCCCGGTCAGCGGTGTGGGCGTCGCTCGTCACCGCGGCCCCCTCGTGGCCCGTTCCGGGTCGGCCGGCGCCGCGTCCCGCCGCTCCTCCAGCAACTGCCGGCGCTTGGCGTCCTTGACCCACCAAGTGCGCGTACCGGGACGGCGCGCCTCGTACGACAACTGCCAGACGACGCCCTTGCAGATGAACTCCTTCAGCCCGGCGCCCGTCCGGCCGCCGAGGTGGTGCCTCCGTGCGGTGTCGTCCCTGCCGGCGAGCTGGAGGACACCGGCGCGCCGCCCCAGGCTGATGCACTGGCTGAAGAACCCCACGTCGACGGGGGCGGGGTCCTCACCGGCGATCCGGCTGAGCACCGTCTCGGCGGCCTGCGGGCCCAGCTGCACCGCGGCCTGGCAACTCATCCGGAACGGGAGACCCGAGGGGGCCGCCGCGTCCCCGGCCGCGACGACCCGTACGTCGTCCACGCTCGTCAACGTCTCGTCGGTGAGGAGGCGGCCCACTCCGTCCGTGCTGAACCCGCTGCGGTCGGCCAGGTCGGGCACCCCGAACCCGGTGGCCCACACGGTCACCGCACTGGGCAGTTCGCGGCCGTCGCCCAACCGCACGGCATCGCGCGTCACGGCCGTCACCCGCGCACCGGCGCCTTCGAGGACGCTCACACCGAGCGCGGTCAGCCGCCGGGCCACCGAGCGTCGGCCCCGGGGGTGCAGGCTCGCGCCGAGCACCCCGCCGCACACCAGGGTCACGGTGCGGCCCTCCTCCGCCAGTTCGGCGGCCGTCTCGATCCCGGTCGAACCGCCCCCGACGACCGTCACCGCGGCCGTCGGGGGCGCGGCGTCCACGGCCGCCCGCAGCCGCTGCGCCTCCTCCAGGTCGGCGATCGGGTAGGCGAACCCGGCCGCTCCGGGCACCCGCGGTGCGGTGCTGGCGCTGCCCACCGCGTAGATCAGGTAGTCGTAGCCGACCGTGCCGCCGGCCGC
Organism: Streptomyces sp. NPDC127068; assembly: GCF_042724695.1. Taxonomy (NCBI): domain Bacteria; kingdom Bacillati; phylum Actinomycetota; class Actinomycetes; order Kitasatosporales; family Streptomycetaceae; genus Streptomyces; species Streptomyces sp. NPDC127068. Next base: position 98,084 of record NZ_JBHXEN010000003.1, read on the forward strand.
CAAGGTCACGCCGCGCTCAAGGTCACGCCGCGCTCGGCCGCGTCGATCCGCTGCACGCTGTCGACCACCAGACCGACGCCGCCGGCCAGCACCTTGCGGTAGTCGACGACCGCCGGGTGGGAGCCGCCCACCAACTGGTGCAGACGGATGCGCTCGACGAAGTGCGGGCGCGGGTTGACCAGCGTCACCGTCACGTCCGGGCGCTGCGTCAGCCGGTTGGCGGCCATGACGCCGGCGTATCCGCCGCCGATCACGACCACTTCGACGTTCTGGGGCATGGTGTCTCCTTCGCCTCAAGGGGGTTCGGCCTCAAGACACCGCCGGGTCCCTCGTTGTGACAACCCCGCACATCGTCCGGGCCTGGGTGCGCGAACACGCCCCCCTTCCACCGACACCACGGGCAGCGGCTGGGCGTTCAGCCGAGGCGGCGAGCCTGTTGGGATCTCCTTGGTGACGTGTCGATACGGCCGACGCCCCCGCCCTGGACGAGCCATGCTCAAGCGCAGCCGCGAAGGCCAGGTCGATTTCTCGCGTGCGAGTAGTCCCGGTACCGACGACAGCGGCACGGGCGACATCGAGCCGATGACTCCGGACTCCCCACGCATGAGAACGATTCCGAGGTCAACTCACCCTCACACATGCATACTTGAGGGTCAGGGATGGTGACAAACCGGGGGAAGCATGGAGCCTTTTGCGGTAGTTACCGAAGTGGTTCGAATGGTGGCGGCGCCCATAGGTTCGGGAGCTGCGGCCGCAGTAGGGACACGACTGGGAGACATGGTCTCCGATCGGCTGGGCATGACACCGCAGGGGCGCGCTGCCCAGGTGGCCCTGGGTGCGAACCCGCCGGACGAGACCACCGCAGCGGCGGTGCAGGACAATGCGCGGACAGTGCTGCTCGCGGAGGTGGAGCGCGATCCGGAACTGCTGTCCGAGCTCAGCGCCGCCCTGCACTCGCTGACACCGTCTTCGGGTGGACCAAATCACGGTGTCGACATCCGCGGGACGCGAAATCGCCTCAAAGGGGTGAACGTCGTAGGCGGTGATCAATCGATCATTCACAAGAACCCGCTCGCGGCGTGGCTGGCTATTGCGGGGCTCCTGGCCGTCCTGGCCGTGGGCGGCTACCTGCTTTCGCGATCGACTGATGACGCCGGCACAGCGGAACCGCTGGACAGCGCGGCCCTGACCCAGAAGGTCCTCCCCTCTGGGGACGGTCTGCCCCGAGGCTGGGAAGTGACTCACGGGCCAGAGGTGGAAAAATGTCCGCCGGAGAGGAATTGCCAGGGAGCTTTTGCGCAAGCAGAGTCGGAATGGGACATTCCGGAGGGAGGGACGGCAGGCGTGCAAGTCATCGCCTTCACGTCCAGTGGTGCCGCCTCCGACGTCTATGCGCAGATAGTTCGCGAGCTCAAAGGCGACAGGAAGCTAGACATCGCGCAGATCGGAAACGAACGAGTGGCGGTCGAGCAGGACAGTTCCACGTCCTCAGATCCGGAGTTTGAGGCGTTCGCCCGCACCGACAGCGTGCTGGTCAGGGTCGTGACATCCGGGGAGTCCGCCGACACCCTGCTGCCCAGGCTGCTCCGCACCTCCGTCGAGCGTGCCGACCAGGCTCAGCAAGGAAAAGAGCCTGACGCTGCCATGAATTGACCGGAACGCCAGCTCGCGGCCTCCCATCAGCGGTCGGTGAAGGCGCCATGGATCTGGCTCGCCGTAACAGTCGCCAGGACTTCAGCCGCGTGAAGGCGCGTTCGCCGGATGCATCTCCGCCCATGGGCCGGCGCTAGAGTCCCCGGCGGCGACCGTTGCCGTTGGAGGACCTGTGCCACATCCCCGCCGTCCGGTGAACGACGTCATGCTCATCCTCGAACGGGGGGACACGCTGCTCCTGGCCGAACGGCAGAACACGGGGTACGCCGACGGGCTCCTGAACCTGCCGTCCGGCAAGGTCGAACACGACGAGGACGTCTACGACGCGATCATCCGCGAAGCAGCTGAGGAGATCGGCGTCCGCGTCCGGCGCGAGGCGCTGCGGCTCGTCCACGTCATGTACTTCCGCAACCCCGAAGGGCAGACCAGGGTCGGATGGTTCTTCGCCACGGGCGAGTGGGACGGCGAACCGGTCAACGCGGAGCCCCACACATGCGCCGGCATCGCCTGGCACCACCGCGACCAGCTCCCGCACGACACCGTCCGCTACAACTCCCTCGGCATCGGCCACTACATCAAGGGCGAACCGGTGTCCGTGCACTGGCACGACTCCCGCGCCGATCGGTGAGCCCACGGGCACGTCATGACATCGTGACGTCATGACCATCGCCGTGCGCCCCGCCTCGACCTTCGAGGACGTCCGTACCCTGATCGGCCCGAGGTCGCCGACCGCGAACGTCTGTTGGTGTCTGAGCTACCGGATTCCGTCGAAGCTCAACAACGAGCTGCGCGGGCCGGCCCGTGGTGAGTACGTCGCCGGGCTGTGCCGTGCGGAGCCCCCGCCGGGCGTGCTCGCGTACGACGGTGACGAGCCGGTGGGCTGGGCGGCCGTGGCGCCGCGCGCGAACACCTCCTTCGCGCGCAGCCGCAAGGTGCCGTACGTCGACGACCTGCCGGTCTGGTCGCTGTGGTGCATCCGGGTCCGGCCGGGTCACCGCAAGAAGGGGATCTCGCACGCCCTGATCGCCGGTGGCGTCGAGTTCGCCCGTGCCCACGGCGCACCGGCGATCGAGGCGTACCCGCTCGACAACGGTGACGCCCGGGTCGACCTGACGATGGCGTACGCCGGCATCCGGAAGAACTTCGAACGCGCCGGGTTCACGCACGCGGCCGACACCACCTCGGTGCTCGCCGGTCACCCCCGGGTCCTGATGCGGCTCGACCTGCGCTGACGGATCGGTGCGCCTCGCTACGGGAGGAGCCGGCCGCGGTCCAAGGTCAGGATCTCGTCGGCGGCGGCGAGGCCGGCCCGCTCGTGGGTGACCAGGAGGGTGGTACGGCCGCGGGTGGCGTCGAGGACGTCGGCGAGCACGGCGGCGGCGGAGTCGGGGTCGAGCCCTTCGGTGGGTTCGTCCAGTACGAGGACCGGCGGGTCGGCCAACAACGCACGGGCCAGCAGCAGGCGTTGACGCTGGCCGCCGGACATCGCGGTGCCGTCCTCGCCGAGGAGGGTGTCCCAGCGGTCGGGCAGCGAATCGATCCAGTCCAGGAGGCGGGCCCGGTCGGCCACCGCCCGCAGCTCGGCGTCCGTGGCCCCGGGGCGGGCCAGCAGCAGGTTCGCGCGGATCGTGGTGTGGAAGACGTGCGCGGACTCGGTCACTCCGGTGATCACCCGCCGGACCTCGGCGCCCGCGCAGGCCCGCAACTCGCGCCCGCCGACCCGGACGCTCCCCGCCTCGTACGGGACGAACCGCATCAGCGTCGCGATCAGCGTCGACTTGCCGGAGCCGCTGGCGCCGAGCAGCACGACCCGCCGGCCGGCCGGAATCCGTAGGGTCAGTCCGTCGAGGGCGGGCGGACCGGCCGGGGCGTGGCGTACCCGCAGGTCGGTGATCTCGACGTCGAGTGGGCCCGCGGCGCGGACCGGGACCGGCGCGGTCGGCTCGGCGACCGGGGGCGGGGTGTCGAACAGGGCGGCCAGCCGGTGGGCCGATGCCCGTACTTCGGTGAACCGCTGGGCCGCGGCGGGCAACGGAGTCAGGGCGTCGAAGGCGACCAGGGCGAGGACCGCGAGGACGGTGAGGTGCACGGCGGGCAGCGCACCCGTGGCGTGCGAGCGCAGCGCCAGCCAGGTGACACCGACCACGGCCGCGCCCTGGAGCAGCAGCACCGCGGTGGACGCCAGGGTGGTGGTCAGGGCCGCCCGGCGCTCCAGGGTGGCGATGCGGGCTGCGGCGCGGCGGGCCCGTTCCTCGGCGCGGCGCAGGCCGCCGTACGCGGCGAGGTCCGCGGCGCCCCGGGTCAAGTCCAAGGTGTGCGTAGTGAGTTCGGCGCGGCTGGACTTCGCTGCACGGCCGGTGCGGTGGGACACGGTGAGCACCAGGGTGGGTACCGCGAGGCCGGCCACGGCCAGCAGCACACCGAGGAGGACGCCCGCCTCCGGCAGCAGTACCGCGGTCGTCGCGGTGGCGGCGGTCGCCACGACGAGGGCGGCCGATGCCGGAACCAGGACCCGCAGCAGGAGGTCCTGGGCGGCGTCGACGTCATCCACGAGTCGGGTCAGGAGGTCGCCGCTGCGGAAGGCCGGGATGCCCGCCGGAGCCAGCGGCACCAGGGCCTCGTACACCCGGGTGCGGAATCCGGCGACGGCCCGCAGCGCACCGTCGTGACCGAGCAGCCGGTCGGCGTAGCGCAGCACCCCGCGGCCCAGGGCCAGGGCGCGCACGGCGACGATCGCGAGGCTGATCGCGGCGAGCGGGGGCTGTTCGGCGGCGCGGGTGATCAGCCAGGCGGCGGTGGCCATCAGTGCGGCGCCCGCGAGGTCGCTGGCGGCTGCGGCGAGTGCGGCCGGCAACAGGCGGCGCCAGTGGGGGAGGAGGTGCCGCAGGAGCCGGACGGTGGGGCGCGGGGCGGGTGGCGTGAGTCGGGCGGCCGTGGTCATGCGGTCACCCGCGTCGGTTCGGGGGCGACGAGACGGCCCGCGCGTACGGTGACGATCCGGTCGGCGTGCGGCAGCAGGCTCGTGCGGTGGGCGACCACGACGGAGGTCCGGCCGCGCATCAGTCGGACCGTGGCACGGGTCACGGCGGCCTCGCTCTCCGGGTCGAGGTGGGCGGTCGGTTCGTCCAGCAGCAGGATCGGCGCGTCGACGAGGAACGCCCGGGCCAGGGCGATGCGTTGGCGTTGGCCGGCGGACAGTCCTGCACCGTCTTCGCCGAGCAGGGTGTCGTACCCCCGGGGCAGCGCCCGGACGAAGGAGTCCGCCGAGGCGGCGCGGGCCGCTCGCCGTACCTCGGCGTCGGTCGCGTCGGGGCAGCCCAGCCGGATGTTGTCCGCGACGGACGCCGCGAACAGGTGCGGGCGTTGCGGCACCCATGCCAACCGGGTGCGCCAGGCTTCGAGGTCCAGGCGGGCGAGATCGGTGCCGCCCACCGTGACGCGGCCCGACTCCGGGGCCACGAACCCGAGGAGCAGTGCCAGGAGCGTGGACTTGCCGGCACCGCTCGGGCCGACCAGGGCGAGCCGTTCCCCGGGGCGGACGGTGAGGGAGACGTGCTGGAGGGCGGGCGCGGCACGGTCCGGGTACTGGACGGTGACCCCGTCCAGGTGCAGGGGCGCGGTACGGGTGTCGGGGACCGGGGTACGGGCGGCGGGGCCGGCGGTGGGCGTGGCCTCGGCGTCGAGGAGGGCGAACACCCGCTCGGCGACGGCGATGCCCTCGGCGCTGGTGTGGAAGGCCGCGCCCGCCGCGCGCAACGGGGCGTACGCCTCGGGGGCGAGGAAGAGGACGACGAGGGCGGTCCGCAGGTCCGTGCTGCCGCCCAGCAGTCGTAGGCCGACCGGGACGGCGACCAGGGCGACGGAGAAGGTGGCGACGGTCTCCAGGACCAGGGAGGACAGGAAGGCCACGCGCAGGGTCCGCAGCGTGGTGCGGCGGTGGGCGTCGGCCATCTCGCCGACCACCCGGGTCTGGTGCCGCTCCCGGCCGAACGCCCGCAGCGTCGGCAGCCCGGCCACCACGTCCAGGAAGTGGCCGCCCAGTCGCGACAGCAACTGCCATTGCTGCGCCGTGCGTTGCGCGGTGTGCAGGCCGACCAGTGCACCGAAGACGGGGATCAGCGGCAGGGTGACGAGGACGACGAGCGCCGAGGTCCAATCGGTCCACGCCAGCCAGCCGACGATCGTCAGCGGTACCACCGCGGTGGCCGCTCGGGTGGGCAGGTAGCCGATGACGTAGGGGTCCAGGGCGTCGAGGCCGCGGGTGAGCAGGGTGGCCGTCTCGCCGTGGCGGTGGGCTGCGGGCCGGAGCGGGCCGGTGTGTCGCAGTCGGCCGGTGATCCGGTCGCGCAGGGTGCGCTTGGCGTCGGCCGCTGCGCGGTGCGCGAGCACCGACCGGGACCAGCTCAGCAGCGCGCGCAGGCCCAGGACGACGCCCAGCAGGGCCAGCGGTGCGAGTGGAAGCGCAGGCCCGGAGAAGCCGTCGGCGAGGGCCGTGGCCAGCAGGTTCGCTTGGGTGACGATGAGTCCTGCGCTCAGGAGCGCCAGCGCCGCAGCGTACGCCGTGTGGCGCCGCAGTGCGGGGAGTTCCTTCAGCAGTCGGCGTTCCACCGGTTTCATGCCGGAGCCCTCTCGTGTGCCTGGACGGCTCAGAAGTAGTGGGGGTGGCGGCGGCCGGTGCGGCCCCGGAAGGCCCACCAACTCCAGCTCTGGTAGGCGAGGATCAGCGGGATCACGATGACGCCGAATGCGGTCAGCACCTTCAGGGTGGCACTGTCGGCGGCTCCCTGATCGAGGGTCATGCCGGAGCCGGCGGAGCTGATCAGCACGTACGGGTAGTGGCCGGCGCCGACGAGGAGGACCGGGAGCAGGGTCGCGCAGCAGGTGGCGGTGAAGGCCCGGCCGAGGTGTCCGCGGGACAGGCACCGGTGGGCGGCGAGGAGCGCCGCGGCGAGCAGGGCGGCGATCACCGCCGAGGTGGTGCGGTTCGTCATCGAGGCGCCCGCGCCGAACAGCGTCAGCATCAGGGCGAGGGAGCCCGTGGCGCCGACCGCGCCCAGGAGCTTCGCGCCCGTCCGCCGGGCCCGGGAGGCGAGGGCCGGGGTGGACCGCAGGGCGGCGAAGGCCGCTCCGTGCGCCGCGAAGAGCAGGGCGGTGGTCACCCCGCAGACCAGCACGAACGGGGTGAGGACCGTGTCGGTGTCGAGGTGGAAGGTCCCGTCGGCGCGGCGCGGTACCCCGTGCAGCAGGAGGCCCAGGACGAGCCCCCACCCCAGGGCGGGGAGCGCGCCGCCGCACACGATCAGGGCGTCCCCGTACCGTCGGGCGCGGGCGCCGCGGGCGCGTCCGCGCAGCTGGATCGCGGCGTTGCCGAGGACCAGGCCGACGAGGATCGCCACGATCAGCGGGTACAGAGCGGTCAGCAGGGTGCCTTCGAGGTAGGGGAAGGCACCGAAGAGGACGCCGGTGAAGGCGACCAGCCAGACCTCGTTGCCCAGGAAGAACGGTGCGATGGCGGCCAGCGCGGCGTTCCGGCCGGCGGTCCCGGCGGGTGGGGGTGTGCGGTCGGCGAGGAGGGGGTGCAGCATCTGCACGCCGTAGTCGTAGCCGCCGAGCACGAAGTACCCGGCGAGCAGCAGGCCCAGTAGGGCCAGCCACAGGGTCTCCAGACTCATTTCGCTCAGCCTTCCTCGCTCCAGTAGGAGGGGTCGTGACGGGTACGGGGGCGGCGCCGGCCTCAGTAGGTCGGCACCGGTTGTTTCGCCTCGGTGCCGCCGGGCGGGTCACCGAGCGGTTCCGTGGCGCCGAGCTGGGTGGCGTCCGGGCCGCGGCGGGCGAAGCGGGCGATCAGTGTCCAGTTCGTCACCGCCAGGGCGACGAAGATCGCGACGAAGACGGTGCAGGACACCAGCAGGGAGGTCCTGCTGACCGGGGAGAGTGCGTCCTCCACCGTCAACTCGCCGTAGATGATCCAGGGTTGGCGACCCATCTCGCGTAGGGCCCAGCCGGCCAGGGAGGCGAGGAAGGGGAACGGGATCATGAGGGTCAGGAGGTGGGCGAAGGGGCGCCAGCGCCACAACCGGCCCTTCCACAGCAGGAGTACGGCGATGAGGGTGACGGTGGAGACGGCGTAGCCGATGAGGGTCATGCTCTCCATCGAGAACCGCAGCCAGTCGTGCGCGAACACGTAGTCGTCCGGTCCGTGCTCGTGGACCAGCTCGGCTTGCACCCGGTCGATGTCGCCGCCCTCCAGGGCCGCCGCCTTCATCGGCTGGCTGCGGCGGATCAGGGGGACCTGCATCTCGCCGACGGTGGCGACGAACCAGGCGGCGGGGGTGCCCACCAGGAGCGCCAGGCGCAGCGAGCCGCGGAACAGCTCGGTGTCCGGGGTGCCCCGGGCCAGGTGGTGGGCGCTGATCCCCAGGACGAGGACGGTGCCCGTCGTGAGCGCGGCGAGCGTGATGTGGGCGAGCGCGACCAGGGCGTTCGGGTTGGTGAGCAGCGCTCCGAAATCCGTCAAGTAGGCTACGCCGTCCCGTACTTCGTATCCGACGGGGTGCTGCATGAAGCCATTGGCGACCATGATCCAGTAGCCCGATGCGTAGGCGGTCAGCGTCACCAGCCAGATGAGGGTGACGTGGACGCCGCGGCGCAGCCGGCCCCAGCCGAAGATCCACATCCCGAGGAAGGTGGACTCGGCGAAGAAGGCGATGAGGGTTTCCAGGGCCAGCGGGGCGCCGAAGACATTGCCCGCGAACTTGCTCAGGCCGCTCCAACTCAGCCCGAACTGGAACTCCATGACGAGGCCGGTGACGATGCCGACCGCGTAGTTGATGACGTAGAGCTGGGCCCAGAAGCGGGTCATGCGCTCCCGGACGGCTCTCTTCGCGGGGTCACGGGTGTAGGCGGCCCGGGTGTGCATGATCGCCACGAGGGGGACGAGCCCCATGGTGAGGATCACGAACAGCCAGTGGATGCCGGTCGTGGCCGCGAACTGGAGTCGGGCCAGCTCCACAGCGCTCATGGTGCGACCTTCCTGGGCACGGGGTCGGGGTGGATGTCATGTCGTGTCATGCCATGTCGTGCGGGTGGTGCGTGTCGTGCGGGTGGTGCGGGGGCACCGCTTCGCGTGTGCAGGTGTCGGACGCCGTTGTCCGTGGCACCTGTGCGGTGACCCCGGTGACGACCGTAGGGAGAACCCCTCATGCATTTCCAAGACCGTTTTTGCCATGTGAAGATGACCCGGAAGGCATGAGTGGAGGTGGAACGTGGACCTGTTGCAGTTGCGCTACTTCCGGACCGTCGCCCGTTACGAGCACATGAGCCGGGCCGCGGAGGAGCTGCGGGTCGCCCAACCCTCGCTCAGCCGGAGCATCGCCCGCTTGGAGGCCGAATTGGGCTCCCCGCTCTTCCACCGGCACGGCCGCCGCATCCGGCTCAACCAGTACGGGGCGATGTTCCTGCGCCATGTGGACCGTGCCCTGAGCGAACTCGACGACGGCCGCAGGGCCGTCCGTGAGGCCCGTGACACGGGGCTCGGTCGGGTCAGTGTCGCCTCCGAGACCCTGCTGACGATCACTCGGCTGCTGGGCAGCTTCCGGGACGCCCATCCCCGTGCCGACGTGCGGCTCTTCCAGTCGAACGCGGAGGAGATGGAGCGCCAACTCCGCGTCCGGGAGGTGGACTTCTGCGTCGCTTCGCAACCGCTGGCCGGGGCCAACCTCCAGTCGATCGAGCTGGCCAGGGAAGAGGTGCTGCTCGCGGTTCCCCGCGGCCACCGGCTCGACGGACGGGAGAGCGTGACGATTCCCGAGATCGCCGACCAGCCCTTCGTCACCACCCGCCCGGGCCACTGGCAGCGCGCCCTCCTCGACCGGCTGTTCTCGTCCGAAGGGCTGGCCCCGCTGGTGTCCTGCGAGGGCGACGAACCGGGCGCCAGTCAGGACATGATCAGCGCGGGTCTGGGCATCGGCCTCATCCCGGCGATCTCCCGTCGGATCGGTACGGAGGCTCATGTCCCGGTCGCCTGGGTCCACCTCGACGTGCCCGACTGCCACCGGGTGCTGACCCTGGTGTGGAACCGCGACACCTACCTGTCCGAAGCGGCCCTGAAGTTCCGTGAGTTCACCACCAGTCGGCCGTTCATGACCCATCGTCTGCCCGACCCCCACCGGGGTCGCGGCCACGACGTCCCGGAGCAGTAGGCCCTAGCCCGCCCGGAACTCCTCTGGTACGGTTCACCGCGCTTGCCGCCGCATGCCGGGCCGAGGACGTCGCGTGTCCGAACGGTCGGCTGTCGCAGGCGGGTCGGCAGGGGTGTCGCGTCCCCCACCGGCCGCTGATCGCTCCCTTCCCACCACCCACTTGACCGGCATCCGCCCCCCCGGCGTACTCGCGTGCGGGCCGATGCCTGCGAGGAGTTCCGGCATGCCCGAAATCACCTATGTCGCCGTCGACGGGACGGAGCGCACGATCGACGTGCCGTCCGACACCAGCGTCATGCGCGGTGCCGTCACCCACGACCTGGACGGCATCGTCGCCCAGTGCGGCGGCAATGCGCAGTGCGCCACCTGCCACGTCTACGTGGACGAGACCTCCCTGGACCAGCTGGAGCCCGTGGAGCCGAAGGAGGAGCACATGCTCGACTTCACCGCCGCCCCGCGCCGGCCGGGCAGCCGACTGAGCTGCCAACTCAAGGTCACCGCCGCCCTGGACGGCCTGATCGTCCACCTCCCCGAGCGGCAGTACTGATGGCGGCCGACGGGGCGGGGCCCGCGTCCGTGGTCATCGTGGGCGCCGGCCAGGGCGGGTACCAGACGGCGGCGTCCCTGCGCGAACACGGCTACCCGGGGCGCATCACGCTCATCAGCGACGAGGACGCGCTGCCCTACGAGCGTCCACCGCTGTCCAAGGCGTACCTCAAGGGCGAGGTGACCGAGGCGGAGCTGTGGCTGCGGCCCGCCACGTACTTCGTACGCCGGTCGATCGACCTGGTCAGGGGTACGGTCACGGAGATCGACCGGGTCAGCCGCACGGTGCGCCTCGCTGACGGTTCCGGGTACGCGTACGGTCATCTGGTGCTGGCCACCGGGGCCCGGCCGCGCACCCTCGGGGTGCCGGGGGCCGGGCTGCGCGGTGTGCACACCCTGCGCACCGCACGGGACGCCGCCGCGCTCCGGGCCTCGCTGGAGTCCGCGCGGCGCGTCGTGGTGGTGGGGGCCGGGTTCATCGGTCTCGAATGCGCCGCCGTGGCCCGTGCGTCGGGTCGTGAGGTGACCGTCCTGGAAGCGCTCGATCGGCCGCTGGCCCGGGTCGTATCGGAGCGGACCGCCGGGTACGTCACCCGGCTCCACCAGCGGCAGGGCACCCGGTTGCTGTTCGGCCGGGGGGTGGCCGCCCTGCACGGTGACCGCCGGGGCCGGGTCGCGGAGGTGGAGTCGGCGGACGGTGATCGGCTGCCCGCCGACCTGGTGCTGATCGGGGCCGGTGTCCGCCCGTGCACCGAGCTGGCCACGGCGGCCGGCCTCCCGGTGGACGACGGCATCACCGTCGACTCCCGGCTGCTGACCGGCGATCCGCATGTCTCCGCGGTCGGTGACTGCGCGGCGTTCCCTCAGGTGCGCTCGGGGAACCGGCAGCGGATCGAGTCGGTGCAGAACGCCGTCGGTCACGCCCGGTCGGTCGCCGCACGGCTCACCGGGTCGCCGGAGCACTACGGCGAGGTGCCCTGGTTCTGGAGTGATCAGTTCACGGCGAACCTACAGATCGCGGGACTCGGTGGGGGTCACGACGCGGAAGTGCTGTGGGGCGACGAGGACCCCGAGGCGTTCTCCGTGCTCCTCTTCCGCGGGGATGCGCTGCTGGCGGTCGAGTCGGTGAACCGACCCGTGGACCATCTGGCGGCGCGTCAGATCCTGCAACGGAGGGTGGGACTCCGTCCGGAGGACGTCGGCGCGGAGGGGTTCTCGCTCCGGGGGCACCTGGCCCACCGGGCGGGAGGGTCCACGACCCCCGTGGTCCGCTGAACGAGTGGCGGGCCCGCTTCCGTCCTGCTGGTCCGCGGGACGGCAGGGGTGCGTCACAGGGGTGGGGCAACACCCTTCGCACATAAGGGTGTTGCCTGGTCGCGCTGGGGGTGAGGGTTGCTGCGGTGGATCGACTAGTGCGGTCTGAGGGCGGGGGTGAGGAGACCGGTACGGGCGGCAAGGACACCCGCCTGGAAGCGGGATCGTGCACCTAACTCGTTCATGAGCGTGGCGACGTGGCGACGGTAGGTGCGCACGGACATCCCGGTCGCCTTGGCCGCCGCGTCGTCCGTGAACCCCTTGCTCATCAGGTCGAGGACCCGGACGAGGTTGCGGTGCCGGGCCGCGTCGGCCGTGGTGTCCAGGTAGGCGGGGTGCGACTCCTCCGGTTGCTCACCGATCGCCATGAGGTGGTGGAACGCGCTGGCCACGGTGGAGTCGTGGATGACGATGCCCCCCGGTGCCTGCGGGCTGTCCGCGGTGCCGTGCCGGAACACGGCCATTTCCGAGTCGACTATGGCGATGTTGTAGGGGGAACCGCCGACGATGAGGGCCTGTGGCTGCATGGCCTTCAACTGCTGGAGGATTCTGTTGTCGTTGAGGGCTTCCTGACGGCAGATCAGTTTGATCTCGACGCCGTGGTCGGCGAGTTCGGTGACGGCCCGCCTGACGATGCGCAGTCGCTTGGTGACGCTTTCGTCGGGGACCGAGGGCAGGATGTCACCCAAACACCACATCACGCTCTCTTCCGCGGTGAGGACGAGCCGCGCCATCCAGCGAATCGAGGCTTCCGCGTCGGTGGACTCCACCGCCCCGGTGATGTGTCGAGTGCCGCGTGCGGGGGTGTGGGGGACCGGCTCCTGGCGCGTCAGGTTTTCGACAACGCTGTTTCTCCATGGTGAGCTTCGAGTTGCGAATCCGTCGACCGAATCTCTGTAATCCTGTAGCAACTTTCCATTCCCCCGCTCTTCGTGCCGCGTCACCCATGGGTTCAAGACCCGTGGTAATCCTTCACCCTGCCGTCGGAGGCGATTGGTGACGCGGTTCGGATGTGCTTTCAGATGCCGTCAGTTGGCTTCGGATCGCTTGTGGAAGAAGTGCTCGCTGGTTATATGTGAACCACCCGTGAGCGTAGCACGCAGAGGGAATGGTCTATGGAGGTCAGGGCTATGGTTGCATCTTCAAGGAACTCTGTGTGATTGCGCGTGTGCGGTGGTTGCGGTGTGTGATCGCATTCCCCGGGTGTTCCCGATCGGAGGTCGGCCGGGCGTATCCGGCTATCCTGTCGCGGGTCGCGGGCGGGTTGTTGTCGCCGGCTCCCCGGTCATGTCGAAGCAGGAGGCGGCGCGTTGTCCACTGGCAGGTAGTTGTCAGAATTCCTGTGAATCTTGAACGTGGCCGGCGCCTCCACCCACACTTACTGCCAAGTAAGGGCTTGTTCGGGTGTCACGAGGCCCGTTGTTGTCACTTTCGGGTAGCAGGCATCCCCCCCAGACGACGTCGACGTCCAGGCGGGAGCGCGCCGACGGCGCCCCCCTCTGAGGAACGGAACTCGTGAGCGCAAGAGATCGGACCATCGAAGGGCCGGCTGACCCGGCCCCCGCCTCCCCGACCCCACGGCAGTGGCTGGCCCTGTCCGTGCTGGTCCTCGCCCAGCTCGCGGTGTGGTTGGACAACACCATCCTCAACGTCGCGCTCAAGACCCTGGCCGACCCGGACGAGGGCCTGGGCGCCACCCCGAACGAACTCCAGTGGAGCATCAGCTCGTACACCCTGGTCTTCGCCGTACTGCTCTTCACCGGCGGAGTGCTGGCCGACCGCTACGGCCAACGCCGCGTCCTGCTGATCGGACTCGGCGTCTTCGGCGTCTGTTCCGCCTGGGCCGCCTGGGCCGACTCGCCGGGCGAACTGATCCTCGCCCGTGCGGTCATGGGCGTCGGCAGCGCGTTGATCATGCCCGCGACGCTCTCCCTGATCGCCGAGGTGTTCGACGCGCGACACCGCGCCAAGGCGATCGCGATCTGGTCCGGGTGCAGCGGGCTCGCCATCGCGGCCGGCCCCCTGCTCAGCGGGGCCCTGCTGGAGCACTTCTGGTGGGGGTCCGTCTTCCTGATCAACGTTCCCCTGGTGCTCGTCTCGGTGATCGGCGGGTACCTGCTGCTGCCCGTCGCGCGTTCCCTCACCCGGCAGCGCTTCGACCCGGTGGGCGTGCTGTTGTCGACGCTGGGCGTGCTGGCCGTCGTCTACGGCGTCATCGAGGGCGGCCACCGCAACGAGTGGTTGGCCTGGGACGTCGTCGGCCTGATCGTGCTGGGCCTGCTGCTCCTGGTCGTCTTCGTGCTCGTGGAGCTGCGCATCCCGTACCCGAGCTTCGACATCCGGCTGTTCCGCAACCGGAGGTTCACCGGGGCGAGCGTGGCGGTCATGCTCACCTTCTTCGGGCTGACCGGCTCCCAGTACTACGCGACCTTCTACCTCCAGGGACCGCGCGGCCAGACCCCGTTCGAGGCGGGCATGACCCTCGCCCCGGTGGCGCTCGGCGTCCTCCTCGGCGCCCCCGTCTCGGCGGTCCTGGTCAAGCGCTGGGGGGCCCGCCTCGTGGTGGCCGGAGGCATGCTGATCGCCGCCGCCACCTTCTTCGGTTACGTCTTCTTCGACACCGACACCCCGTTGCCCTGGTTCTGGCTGCTGCTGGTGGTCCAGGGGCTCGGGCTCGGCGCCAGCGTCGCGCCCACCACCGAAGTGATCATCGCGGCGCTCCCCGCGGACCGCACCGGGGTCGGGTCGGCGGTCAACAACTCGATGCGCCAGATCGGCGGCGTGCTCGGGGTGGCGGTCCTGGGGACCGTGCTCGTCAGCGTCTACCGGGACCGGATCGGGCCGGACCTCGCCGGGCTGCCGCCCCGGGCGGTGGAGCAGGCGGAGAACTCCCCCGAAGGCGCCCGGTACCTGGCCGAGCAGGCGAACCTGCCCCACCTGGTCCAGGCCGCGAACGACAGCTTCTTGCAGTCCATGCACGTCACCACCGTGATCGGTGGCGCCATGGCGGTGGCGGGTGCGCTGATCATCCTGTTCACCTTCGCCGGTGACCTCTCCCGGAGCCCCGCGACCGGCAGCGGCAGCGAACCCCCCGACGGCGGCGACCACCCCGACGCCCCCGCCCGCGCCCGCGCTGACGACGGCGGCCCGGGCGCGGTGCCGAAGCCCGCGCCGCCCACGGACGCGCAGGCCCCCCGCTGACCCGCTGACCCGCGGCCCGCCACCGCAGCCCTACGCCCCCGCCCCGCGGCGGGGGCGTACGCGTGTTCCCCGTGCGCCCCCCGAGCGCTCGGAGCGTACGCCGGCGCAGTGCTGAAGGACCGTCACCGTCGACTGCTTCCCGCTCCGGCGACCCGTGGCACCAAACGGCCTGAGGCACGGGCAGTTGCGCCGTCGGCTGGCAACTTCTGCGGTGATTGCGCGGCTCACGGCCACCCGCGAACCGGGCGCGGCAGTTAGAGGCCATCCGCCTTGATGGGATTCCCGCCCGGTCCTAACGTGGAGCGCGCTGGAAAGGAATTCCAGAAGCGGAGGTAGGAGACCTATGAGCACTGTGGTGGACGAGCGTCAGGCGAAGATCCGCGACATTGTCTGCGACATTCTCGAACTGGAACCGGAAGAGGTGACCCAGGAAAGCCTCTTCAAAGAGGACCACGACGCGGACTCGCTGCGCGCGATCGAGATCCTCGCGTCTTTGGAGAAGTCCTTCAACATCGTCATCGACCAGTCCGAGCTGGGTCGCATGGTGAACCTCAACGGCGTCTACGAGGTCGTTTCCGAAGCCGCCGGTTGGTAGTCGGAGAATCGGGGAGACCATGCTCCAGGAATCGGCCCGCAGGGTCGTCATCACCGGGCTCGGCACGGTGTCGAGTATCGGTATCGGAACTCAGGAGTTCCTGACCGGCCTGCGTGCCGGACGTAGTGCGGCGCGACCCATCACGGCCTTCGACACGACCGGCTTCGCGTACTCCATCGGCTGTGAGATCGAGGACTTCGACTCCAGCCGGTGGATACGCCGACTCGACCCCGAGAGCCTCGGTCGGGCGAGCCAGTTCTCCACCTCGGCCGCGCGGATGGCCGTCGCCGACGCGGGGCTGGACGAGGACGAACTGCGGCGGCACCGCTGTCTGACGTCGATCGGCACCACCGACGGGGAGTCCCGCGACCTCGACCAGCTCGTCGAGTCCGAGGTCAGGCGGGGACCCGAGTCGATGGACGCCACGGTGGCCCGCCGGGTACCGGCCGGCCGGCTGTCCGGCGCCGTGGCCCAGGAGTTGGGGCTGTCCCGGGTGGAGGCCGTCACCCTGCCGACCGCGTGCGCCGCCGGCAACTACGCCATCGGCTACGGCTACGACGCGATCCGCAGCGGAGACGTCACGTACGCCCTGTGCGGCGGGGCGGACTCGCTGTGCCGCAAGACGTTCACCGGGTTCTACCGGCTGGGCACCATCGCCCCCGAGCGCTGCCAGCCGTTCGACCTGAACCGCAAGGGCATCCTCACCGGTGAGGGCGCCGGCGTCCTGCTGATGGAGAGCCTGGAGTCCGCCCTGGCACGCGGGGCGCGGATCTACGCCGAGGTGCTCGGCTACGGCCTGAACTGCGACGCCCACCACCCGGTGGCGCCCAACCAGGACAGCGTCGCCCGGTGCATGCAACTCGCCCTGGACGACGCCGGGGTGAAGCCGTCGGAGGTCGACTTCATCTCCGCCCACGGCACCGGCACCCGGGCGAACGACGTGACCGAGGCCGCCGCGATCCGCCAGGTCTTCGGACAGCAGCCGCCGCGCACGGTCTCCATCAAGTCGATGATCGGGCACAGCATGGGCGCCGCCAGCGCGCTGGCCTCCATCGCCTGCGCGCTCTCCCTCACCGAGGGGTTCATCCCGCCGACCATCAACCACGTCGAGACGGACCCGGAGTGCGCCGTGGACTGCGTACCCAACCAGGCGGTCGAGGCCGACCTGCGGGTGGTGCAGAACAACGGACTCGCCTTCGGCGGCAACAACTCCGTCGTGATCTACGGCAGGTACGAGGGCAAGTGATGCGGGTCCGCCTGACGTGCCCGGGAGGGGCGAGATGAGCGTGTTGGTGACCGGAGCCGGTGCGAAGGCCAGCATCGGCGGTGACGTGGACGAGGTCTTTGACTCCCTGTGCGCGGGACGGAGCGGACTGGCCGAGCTGCGCGGCTTCGACGCCGCCCGGTACCGGACCCGACACGCGTACGAGATCGACGACCGGCCCCCGGGCCGCCGGGACCGGCCCTACCGGGCCACCGACTGGCTGCTCTCGGCGGTCGGGGAGGCCACCCGGCAGGCGGGCCTCGGTGAAGACCTCGGTGACGTGCCGGTGCTCGTCGGCACCGGACTGCGGGAACTGCGCTCCGCGGAGCTGGCCTGGCGCGACGGCGCCGCCTTCGGCGTCGACCGGCTGCACTTCGGTACCGCACTGCGCGAGCGGTTCGGCGCGGTGCAGAGCCACACCTTCTCCAACGCCTGCTCCGCGTCGCTCCACGCCCTCGCCCTGGGCGCGGACCTGATCGAGGCGGGCGAGAGCGACACGGTGGTCGTGGCCGGCGTCGACACGCTGACCGAGAGCATGTACGGCCTGTTGGACCGGGTCCACATGGAGCCGCCGCAGCGCGTGCAGCCCTTCGACCGGGCGCGCAAGGGCGTGCTGATGGGCGAGGGCGCGGTCGCCGTGGTGCTCCGCCGTGAGGACTGCCCCGCGACCGGGTCCCTCGGCCGACTGCGGTCGGTCAGCATGAACTGCGACGCGCACCACGTCACCGCACCCGACCCGGCCGGCATCACCGAAGCGGTCCGGGAGGCCCACGACCGGGCGGGCGTGAAGCCCGCGGACATCGACCTGGTGATGCTGCACGGCACCGGCACCCTGCTGAACGACGAGGCGGAGGCCGCGGCGGTCGCCACGGTCTTCGGCGAGGACGTCACCCGCCCCCTGATGACCGCACTCAAGTCCATGACCGGGCACACCTCCGGCGGCTCCGGGCTGCTCAGCCTGATCGTGGCGCTGAGGGCGATGGCCACCGGGCGCGTCCCGGCGACCCTCGGCCTGGACGAGCCGGTCGCGGAGGCCGGCAGGTTCCGGTTCGTCCGCGAACGGGACCACCGGGCAACCGAACTGACGCTGGCTCAGGTCGACGCCTTCGGCTTCGGCGGAGTCAACACGGTGGCCGTCGTCGAGCGGACCCAGAAGGGCAGGACCGCGACATGAGCGACTTCCGCGTGGGCATCACCGGGGTGGGGCTCGCCCTGCCCGGCGTCGACGACCCCGCCGACCTGCTGCGGGCCACCACCGGCCCGGCCGGCGAGCCGGTCGTGCCCGCCGACCGCATCGGCCGCAAGGGCCTGCGCTACAAGGACCGGGCCACCCAACTCGCCCTGGTCGCCGTCCGTGACGCGCTACGGGACTCCCGGCTGATCCCCGACGACGGCGAACGGTGCGAGCTGGGCGCCAGCACGGCCGTGGTCGCCAGCTCCAACCTGGGCAACCTCGACACCGTCTGCCGCACGGCCTCCGCCATCGCCACCGAATCGGTCGAGGGCATCAGCCCGATGGGCCTGCCCAACGCCTCCAGCAACGTGGTGGCCTCCTCGGTCGCCATCCGGTTCGGACTGCGCGGCCCCAACCTGATGGTGTGCAACGGCGCCACCGGCGGCCTGGACAGCGTCCGTTGGGCCGCCCGACTGATCCGCGCCGGACGCGCCGAACGCGCGGTGGTCATCGGGGTCGAGACCCACAACGAGGTCACCGAGGCACTCACCGGACACCCCGCCGCGAGCGCACTGGACGGTGCGGTGGCCCTGGTGCTGGAGGGCGTCACCGCGGCGGAGCGACGCACGGTGCCCCTCGTCGCCGAGCTGGGCGACCAGACCCGCCGGGGATCGGTGGACGCCTGCGTCGCCGCGCTGCTGGCGGCCCCCGGACCGGCGCCCGGCGCGTGGTTCACCTCCGAGGGCCTCGACGGCGACCGGGCGGTCCCCGGCACGGACGGGATGCCCCGCCACGCACTGGACGCCGTACTGGGCCACGCCTCGGGCGCGTTGGGCGTCGCCCAGTGCGCCGCGGCGGTCGGCCTGCTCACCGCGGACGGCCCCGGCACCGTCCTGCTCACCAACGGCGACGACGACGGCGACGCGGTCGCCGGACTGCTGCTGCGCCGAACGGGGGAGCGGGGCCGATGAGCAGTGCCCGGGGGCTCGCCGTCCCGCCCGACACCCCCGTCCTGGTCACCCGGGCCCGGGCGGGGACCGGCGTCGACGGACCGCGCGTCCTGCTGCTGCACGGGCTGGCCGCCAGCTCCGACACCTGGGCCCGACTCGTCCCCCTGCTCGACCCGGCCTGCGAGGTGTGGACCGCGGAACTGCCCTGGCGCGGCTCCGGCACGCCCGACTGGTGGCGCACCCCGCCCGCCCAGTGGGTCCGGGAGGCCGTCGCCGCGGTGCCCGGCGGCCCCACCGTCCTCGTCGCCCACTCCTTCGGCGCCGGCGCGGTGCTGAGCTGGCTCGACGCCGAGACCTCCGGCGCGCCGGACCCCGTCGACCCGTCGGCGCGACCCGAACCCGGCACCGGCCCGCGGGCGCACGACCCGAGCGGGCAGGGCCCGAGAGGGCAGAACCCGACCGGGCGCGGCGCGCTGCGCGGGGTCGTGCTCGCCGCGCCGTTCTACCGCGCGGCGGCGGCCGACTTCGGCTGGGACGCCCTCTCCTACTACCTCAACCACTTCGAAGACATCCTCGAAGACGGCGTCCGGGTCCGCTCCGGCGGCCGGCTCCCCGCCGACGTGCAACGACGAATGGCCGTCAAGGTCCGGGACCGGGTCGGCTGCCACGGGTGGATGCGGTTCTTCGACACCTACCTGTCCACACCGGACCTGCGGACCCCGGCGATGCGCCTGCCGTTCCTGCTGATCAGCGGCAGCGAGGACTTCGCGGCCCGGACGGGCGACGCACACGCCCTGACCGGCCGGCTCCCCGACGCCGCCCTGCACGTCCTGGAGGGCGCCGGCCACTTCTCCATGGTCGAGCAGCCCGAGACCTTCGCGTCCCTCACCAACGGCCTCGTCCACGACCTCACGGCCCGCAACCAGCCGGGCCCCGTCCACGCCCTGGAGCACCCCCTGATGACCGAGACACTCGACGCCACGGTGGCCACCGGCGCCAAGGCACTGTTGAACACCACCACCACGGTGACCGTACGGCCCCGCTACGAGGGCTCCAACATCTGCACCTGGATCGGCTTCAAGCACGTCAACTACCTCGTGGAAGAAGCCGTCCTGGACCACTTCCGCAGCGCCGGGCTGTCCTCCCGCTCGCTGTACGAGGAGTTCGGACTCGGACTCGACCTCGTCGACCTGGACACCCGCATCCTGCACGCCTTCCACCTCGACGACACCGCCGAGGCGAAGGTCGTCCCCGACACCAAGGACGGCGCCGACACCCTCGGCTTCCGGGTGACGCTCACCATCGAGCGGGACGGCGCCCCGGTCAAGGCCGTCGCCTCCAAGGTCCGGGTCTCGCTGCGCCCCGACGGCTACCTCCAGAGCGCGGAGCAGCCGCCCACCGAACTCGCGCCCTACGTGGCGCAGCGGCTCGGCGCCCACCTCGCGGGCACCACCGCGGAGACCACCGCCCACGGGGTCGCCGTGGAGAGCGCCGACACCACCGCGCTCGGCGAGGGCCGCGGAACGCACGGGGCGACCGACCCGGTGCTGGCCCGACTCGTCGGCGACACCAACGCGTTCGGCTGGAAGTGGCGCATCCCCTACCCCTACTGCCACTTCACGGAGCGCCTCCAGATGTCCGGCTACCTGCGGCAGATGGAGGAGGTCGTGGACCTCTTCCTCGCCGACCGGGGCATCTCCATCCGCACCCTGCTGGACGACCGCCGCTGGATACCGGTCGTGCCGCACTCCCGCATCCAGATCCTCGACGAGGCGCTGATGGAGGAGGACCTCTACACCGTCTACACGGTGGAGGACGTGTTCAAGGACCTCACCTACACCTCCCGGATGGACTGCTACGTCGTCCGTGACGGCGTCCTCGTGCAGACCGCGACCGGACGGATCACCCACGGCTACGCGGTGATCGAGAACCGCCGCGACTGGTCGCTGGTCAACTTCGACGACCACGTGATCCGGGCCCTGAAGGGCGAGGACGCCCCCGCCACGGCCGGCTGAGGTCCGACCGGACGTCCGCACCCCACGCACTCCTCGGAGAGACGAATGGACGACGTACTCATCACCGGACTCGGTGTCCTCAGCTGCCTGGGCAGGGGTGTCGACGCCTTCCGGGACGGCCTGGCGAAGGCCACCAGCGCACCGCGACCGACGACGGACCCGGCCGCCCGCATGGCCGTCCCGCTGATGTACTCCGTGCCCACGGACAGCGTGCCCACCGGCAGCGAGACGCTCGACGGCCAGCCGCTGGGCGACGGTTCGCGCTACGCCCTGGACGTCACCCGACAGGCCCTGGCCGACGCGGGGCTGACCGGCGAGGGCCGGGGCGCCGTGGACGCCGACCCCCGGCGGGTGGCCGTCGTCATCGGCACGGGCATGGGCGACGCCGGTCTCCACGAGGAGTGGCGGGTCGGGTCCCGCCCGGCGCGCGACGCCTGGAGCCCGACCTTCTCGGTGGCCTCCGCCGTGGGCCGGCTCGTCGGCGCCGAGGGGCCCAACACCAGCGTCAGCAACGCCTGCGCGGCCAGCGGCTTCGCGGTGTCCCTGGCCGCGGACCTGATCCGCTCCGGCGAAGCCGACGTGGTGGTGGCCGGCGGCGCCGAAGCGTACTCCCGGGTCGCCCTCGGCTGCTTCAACCGGCTGGGCGCCGTCGATCCGCTGCGCTGCCGCCCCTTCGACGCCGACCGGGCCGGAACCGTGTTCGGGGAGGGCGCCGCCGCGCTGGTGCTGGAGTCCGCCGCGCACGCCCGCCGCCGCTCCCCGGAGCGGGTGTACGCCCGACTGGCCGGCGCGGGGTGGAGCTGCGACGCGCACCACACCACGGCCATCGAGCCGGAGGGCACGCAGATCACCCGGGCCATGCGGCGCGCGGTCGCGGAAGCCGGGATCGGGGTGCAGGACCTCGGCTGCGTGGTGCCGCACGGCACCGGCACCCTGATCAACGACACGGTGGAGAGCCGTGCCCTGGCGGGCCTGCTCGGCCCCCTGGTGGACGAGCGCCCGCTGTACAGCCTCAAGTCGCTGATCGGCCACACCGGTGGCGCCGCGGGGGCGCTCGCCGCGCTGTCGGCGGCCCTCATCGTGCACCACCGCGAAGTGCCCCCGAACGTCGCCCGGCAGCACCCCGATCCCGAGTGCGGCGTGCTCCTGCCGGAGCGCGCCAGCCCGCTGAAGGGCGGATCGGTCCTGGTCAACGCCTATGCCTTCGGCGGCAACAACGTCTCCCTCGTCCTCCAGGAGGTGGCCGCATGACCGGCTTCGACGCCACCGACGTGGCGGTGACCGGCATCGGGGTGGTGACCCCGCGCGGCGGCGACGCGTCCGCCGCCGACGCCCCCCGCCCGGACGCGCCGGGCGACTGGTTCGACTACCGCACCGAACTGGGGCGCCGGGGCTACAAGTACCTCCCCCCGGCGGCGCAGTACTACCTCGCCGCGGCCAACCGCGCGCTCGCGGCGGCCGGCGGACCGACGGTGCCGGCGGAGGACCGCGGCGCGGCGGTCGGCACGAACAGCGCCGCCGAGGCCCTGCACACCGCGATGGACGAGACGGTCATCACGGCCGGCGCCGCCGATCTGAGTCCGGCCACCGCCCCGTACTTCTCGATCAACCTGTTCGGCAGCCGGATGGCCATGGAGCACCGGCTCCAGGGTTTCAACCTCACCCTCACCACCCCGCGCATCGCCGGGTTGGAGGCCCTCCAGACCGGGCTGCGCTCGCTACGGCTCGGCCGGGCCTCCTGGCTGCTGGCCGGCGCCACCGAAGAGGCCCTGGACCCGCGCGACCCGGGCGCCGCCCGGTCGGAGGTCGGCGCGGTCGCCCTGGTGCTGGAGCGGACGGACCTGCTCCGCGCCCGGGGCGGCACCGCCCTGGGACACCTGGCCGTGCGCTCCTGCTACGTACCGCCGGACGCGCCCTCGGACGAGGCCCGCGCCCGGGTGGCCCGACTGCTCGCCGACCGCCCCGCCGGGGCCGGTGCGACGGAACCCGGGGACGTGACCGCGGTGCTGGACGGATCGACGGTCGCCACGGCGGTGCACCAGGTCCTCGGCCCGGACGCCCGGCGCGTCCCCGCGGGCTCCGGCGCCCTGGAACCGCTGCTCCAGGCGGTCGGCACGGTGGGCCGGCACCCGGACCGCCCCGGGGCCGTCGTCACCGCGTCCGCCCAGGGCAACGTCGCCGTCTGCTGGGTCCTCCCGGCCCACGACGACCGTACGCACGACGAGCGCGCCCACGAGCGTGCGGCGCACGACGAGCGCACTGCCCCGGACCGGACCGCGCGGGCCGAACCGGCGCCTGCCGGCTCGGTCGCGTGACCCCCCGACCCGGCACCACGACACATGAGGAGTAGGGCAATGGCAACACCGCTCGAAGGATCCTGGGCGCTGGTGCTCGGAGTCTCCAGCGGCATGGGGCTCGCCGTGGCACGGCAACTGGCCCACGAGGGCGTCAACGTGCTCGGCGTGCACTTCGACACCGCCAGCGGCCAGGAGAAGGCCGCGACGGCCGCCGAGGAACTGCGGTCCCTGGGCGTCCAGGTGCACTTCCACAACGCCAACGCGGCCCGCGCCGCCACCCGCGCCGAACTGGTCCCCCTCTTCCGGGAGCTCACCGGTGACCGGGGCATCCGCATCCTGGTCCACTCGCTGGCCTTCGGCACCCTGGTCCCCTTCATCGCCAAGGACGGACGGCCCGGCCTGTCCGAACGGCAGATGAACATGACCCTCGACGTGATGGCCCACTCCCTCGTGTACTGGACCCAGGACCTCCACGCGGCCGGGCTGCTGCGCGCCGGCTCCAAGGTCTACGCCATGACCAGCGCCGGCAACGCCAAGGTGGCCTCCCACTACGGTGCCGTGTCCGCCGCCAAGTGCGCACTGGAAGCCCATGTCCGGCAACTCGCGGTCGAGTTGGCGCCCAGCGGGGTCGCCGTCAACGCCCTGCGGGCCGGGGTGACCGTCACCCCCTCGCTGGAGCGCATCCCGGAGAGCGCGGAGCTCGTCGAGCGGGCGACCCGCACCAACCCGCACGGCCGCCTCACCCGACCCGAAGACGTCGGGGAGGCCGTGGCACTGCTCTCCCGCGCCGAGACCTCGTGGATCACCGGCAACGTCATCGGGGTCGACGGCGGGGAAGTCCTGACCGCCTGATGGAGAACACGGAGACGAAGGAGACCGGCCGCCGCCGGACCGGCGGCCCGCTCGGGGCCGCCCGCCGGACGCTGACGGTGCCCTGGCGACTGCTGCGGGCCGTCGGGCTCGGCGCCCGCCACGCCCACCGGCTCTACCACCCCGAGAACAGCAAGGTGGGGCGCACCCCGGAGCACAAGAAGCTGCCGATGCGCCGGATGCAGGTGACCACCCGGATGGACGGGGTCACCCTGGAAGCCTGGGTGGTGCCGAGCACCGGCCCGCACACGGTGGTGGTCTGCCACGGCGTGGAACGGTCCAAGTCCAGCACCCTCAGCCACATCGCCCTCCTCCACGGGGCCGGCTACCACGTCGTCGCCTACGACATGCGCAACCACGGCGAGAGCACCGGCGACCGCCGACTGGGCCGGATGGCCCGGCGCTACACCAGCGACCTGCGGGACGTGCTGCGCCAGGTGGCCGCCGATCCCGAACTGGGCCGCGGCAAGCTCGCCCTGCTCGGCTTCTCCTTCTCGGCCTGGCCCTCCCTCCGGGTCCTCACCACCCCCGGCGCGCCCCCGGTGTGCGCGGTGGTCGCGGACAGCGGACCGCTCTACGACATCGGCGCCGGGCTGGCCAACTTCGCCACGCTGCGCCGCGCCAGCCTGCCCGCCTGGGTACGGGGCGGACCCGCGTTCGCCTGCTACCGGCACACGTTCCGGCTGGTCGCACTGCGGATGCTGGCGCTGCGCCGCTGGCCGCCCGACCTCACCGGAGTGCCCACCCGGCTGATGTTCGTCGCCGGCGCCGCGGACCCGCTGGTGACCGAGGACCAGGTGCGCCGCGTCGCCCGCGCGCTCCCCGGGGCGCACCTGTGGGTCGCGCCCACCGCGATGCACATGAACGCCATCCGCTTCGACCGACGGGAGTACGAGTCTCAGGTGCTGACCTTCCTGGCCGAGTCCTTCGCCGGGCCGGACCGGCACCCGACCCCCCGCCCCACCACGGAGGCCCACCGTGCCTGAACACCTCCTGATCGAGAGCGAGGGCCCCGCCTACGGGCCCGGTGCCACCCGGTTCGTCACCGATGCCGCGCACCTGGTCCGCGCCGGCGGGACCACCGCACTGCTCCTGGTCGACAACGCCGTCTTCGCCGCGCTCCCCGGAGCGTGTGACGAGGTCGCCGACTTCACCGGCAGCGGCGGGGAACTGCTGGTCGACGCGTACGCCTTCCACCAGCGCGCCCTCGCCCCTGACCACCTGCTGCCGGGCGCGCGACTGGTGGAGATGGACGAGGTCGCCGCCCTGCTCCTGGAGCACGGCACCCGGGTGGTGTGGCACTGATGGCCCCGAGGATCGCCCGCAGCGACGTGCTGCTCGCCCTGTTCGGCGGCCCGCACCGCACGGAGCTGGTGACCACCGCGTTCCGCATGACGCACGCCCTGCTCGGCCGCGGCGCCACCGTACAGATCTGGACCTGCGGGGACGCCACCGGCCTCACCCGCCTCAGCCTCGGCGACAGCAAACCGCGCAACGTCGTGGACTGGGCCGGGGACTACCCCTCGACGCCCACCCTGGCCCGCGGACTGCTCGCCGAGCACCCGGACCGACTGCGCTGGTACGTCTGCCGCTTCTGCTCCGACGAGCGGGGCACGGCCGAGCAGATCCCCGAGGTGCGCCGGCGTCCCCCGTTCACCTTCTGGGAACACGCCGTGGCCGCCGACAAGACCTTGTCCCTGGGGGTGTGCTGAGGTGGAGAGCGCCGCCCACCCCGCCCTGGTCATGATCGACCGCGCCTACCGCGGCTCGGTGGAGACCCAGTTCGCCGACGTCCTCTACTTCATCCGGGAGCTGAACCGCCAGGTCGGCGGGCTGCACCTGGCGCTCCGCGGCGACGCCGTGACCTACGCCCTCACCGCCCCCGAGCACACGCCCTCGGTGCAGTTGGGCAGCCGCGAGCTGGACACCCTGCCCGATCCGCGCCGTTCGGTGCGCACCCTGCTGGAGGAGGGCACGGCGGTCTGGGTCGAGCGGACGGACCTGGAGAGGCTGGGCCCGGGGGCGGCGGACCGGCTGTTGCCGGGCGCCCGCCTCGCCGGCCCCGGCGAACTGGCCCGCAGCTGGTCCTCGTACCACCGGGTGTGGTTCATGTGACGCCGCCCACCACGACCGAAGGAGCACCGCCGATGACCACCCTTGCCGAACGGGGACCGTTGATCTCCGCGTGGGCCGCCGTCTCGCCGTGGGGACGCGACGCCACCGGGTTCCGCGCCGGACTGCACGGGGCCCGGGCCACCGAAGCGGCGGTCGACACCGACCGCTGGTCCGTGCCGCAGCCCTCGGCGTGCCTGGTCCCGGACTTCGACATCCGGGAGAGCCTGGGCCGCAAGGGCACCCGCTCGATGGACCGGGTCACCGGTCTCGCGGTGACCGCGCTCGGCCAACTGGTCGGCGGCGAGGACCGGTTGCCCGGCATCGGACCGGACACCGGGCTGGCCCTGGGCACCAGCACGGGCAGCGCCCAGAGCATCATGGACTTCACCCGTGACTCCCTGGTGGGGGAGAAGCCGTTCTTCGTGGACCCGGCGCGCTTCCCCAACACGGTGATGAACTGCGCGGCCGGACAGTCCGCGATCTGGCACGGGTTGAAGGGGCCCAACACCACCATCGCCGGCGGTCGGGCCACCGGGCTGCTCGCCCTCCAGTACGCGCTGCGGCTCCAGCGGGCCGAGCGGGCCTCCACCGTGCTGTGCGGCGCGGTGGAGGAGTACTCCACCGCACGGGCGTGGCTGGACTGGCACAGCCGTGGCGGGGTCACGGGCGGGACACCGCTCGGCGAGGGCGCCGCGGTGTGGCTGATGGAGACCGCGGAAACGGCCCGGGAACACGGCCGCAGCGGACTGGCGACGGTCGAGGGCCTGGAGTTCGGCTTCGCCACCGGGCCCGAGGAGATCCGGTCGGTGTTGGCAGGGTGCCTGCGGGCCCTCGGCGAGCGCGGCGGCCTCGGCCCCGACGAACTGTGGGCGGTGGCCACCTCCCAGCTGCCCGGGCCCGAAGGGGAGGCCGAACAGGCGGCCCTGCACGAGGTGTTGGGGGACGCACAGCCCCGTACCCTGCCCTGCGCCGAGCTGATCGGCGACACCTACGCCGCCTCGGCCGCCTTCCAGATCACCACCGTGCTCGCCGAGGCCGAACGGGACGGGTCGTCGGCGGGCCGCACCGCACTGGTCACCTCGGTCGAACGGGACGGCGTGGTCGCCGCCGGGGTCTTCCGGCTGCTGGGCGGGGAGGAGCGGTGAGCGGGGCACCGCCGACGGCGCTGCTGTTCCCCGGGCAGGGCGCCCAACGCGCGGCCATGGGGGAGCCGTGGCGGGACGTCGAGGCGTGGCGCCTCGCCGAGGAGATCTCCGCGCACACCGGGACCGACGTCGAGGAACTGCTCCTCAAGGCCGATGACGCGACCCTGCGCGAGACCGATCTGGCGCAGTTGGCGGTCTTCTCCCTCTCCGTGATCGTGCTGCACCACGTGCGCGGCCGGGAGGACCCGGAGGAGCCGTCAGGGGTCGTCGCGTACGCCGGACACAGCCTGGGCGAGTACGTGGCCCTGTACGCGGCGGGCGCGCTGACCCTGCCGGACGCCGCCCGGTTGGTCGCCGTCCGGGGCCGTGCCATGCGGCAGGCCGCCCAGCGGGACCCGGGCACGATGGCCGTCCTGGTGCGGGCCGACGCGGAGACCGCCCACACGATGGTGGAGGCGGCCCGGACCGCCGGACACCGGGTGTGGGTGGCGAACCTGAACGCCCCCGGGCAGGTCGTGGTCTCCGGCAGCCACGAGGGCATCGACCACGTCGAGTCCCGCGCCGGTGACCACGACGCGAAGGTGCTGCGGGTCGCCGTGGGCGGCGCCTTCCACACCCCGTTGATGGCCCCCGCGGGCGAGGAACTGGCGCGGGCCCTGCTGGCGGTGCCGTTCGCCGCGTCCCACGCGCCGGTCGTCGCCAACGTCGACGCCCGCGCCTACCGGGGCGGGGACGTGGACTGGCCGGAACTGGAGGTGCGCCAACTCACCAGCCCCGTCCTGTGGGAGCGCGGGGTGCGCACCCTCCACGACACGCTGGGCTGCGTGCGCTTCCTGGAGCTGGGGCCCGGGCGCGCACTGACGGGAATGGTCCGCCGCACGCTGTCCGACGCGACCGTCGTCACCGTCAACACCCCCACCGCACCGCTCCACTAGACCGGACCGAGCCGTCGACCGGGCGGACCGGACCGCACCACCCAGCCGTAGCAACAGAAGCCGAAACAGTGCACACCGAAGGAGAGACACGACGATGTCCGAGAACACCCGGGTACTGGACCTCGAAGACCTGCGGCAGACCGTCGCCGACATCCTCGACGTCGAGGAGGAGGAGCTGACCGACGACGCCCACTTCGTGGAGACGCTCGGCGTCGATTCGCTGATGGCGCTGGAGGTCATGGTCGTGCTGGAGAAGAAGTACGACGTCAAGCTCGGCGAGGACGAGCTCAAGGAGGTCACCACCCTGAAGAAGGCGTACGACCTGCTCGGCGGGAAGCTCGGGGTCAGCTGATGCCCGCCGCCTGCACCCCCGTCCAGGGCACCCCGAAGCCCCTGGACTCCTCGCAGACCGCCACCGTCGTGACGGTGGCGGCCGAAGAGCGGGTCTTCGCCGGTCACTACCCCGGGTTCCCGATCTTCCCCGGCGTCTGCATCGTCGAGCACGTCCACCGCAGTGCGCTGGACACGCTGCCGGACCAGGAGGGCGCCGCCGGGGCAGGCTGGGAGCTGGCCGCGGTGGAGAGCACCCGGTTCCTCTCGCCGGTCTTCCCCGGGGACACCCTGACCATCGAGCTGACCTGGTCCCGGGTCGGCGACGCCTGGCGCTGCAAGGCGGTCGCCGCCTCGCAGCGCGGCACCGCCGCCCAGGTCAGACTGCGCTACGAGGCCGCCACCGCCCCCGGCACCGTGGCCCCGACCGCCGCGGCCCGCGCCCAGGCGCCGACCCGACCGGACGGGGCCACCGCGATGGGGGCCGCCGCCATCAAGCAGGTGCTCCCGCACCGCTACCCGATGCTGCTGGTCGACCGGGTGCTGCGCCGGGTGCCCGGCGAACACCTCATCGCGCACAAGGCGGTGACCTGCAACGAACCCTGGTACCAGGACCTGCCCCCGCAGGCCACCGAGGACGACCACGCCTATCCGCACGTCCTGCTGGTCGAGTCCTGGTGCCAGTCGGCCGGCATCCTCATCGCCGCCGAACGCCCCAACCCGGACGTGCTCAGCGGCCAGGTGATGCTCTTCGGCAGCATCTCCGACATCCGGTTCACCGGACGGGTACGGCCCGGCCAGGTGATGGAGCACCACGTGCGACTGTCCCGCGCCCTGTCCGACACCGTCGTCTTCGAGGGCGAATGCCTGGTGGACGGCGAGGTGGTGGCGGAGATCGGCCGGGTCGTCATGGCGATGCGCCCGGCCTCCGAACTGACCGCACACGCGCCCGCGCGCACCGAAGAGAGCAGCTAGGGGATCACATGTCCGACAGCTCGTCCCGCACCGCACTCATCACCGGCGGCTCGCGCGGCCTGGGCCGGGCGACCGCGCTGCGGCTCGCCGACGACGGCTACGACGTGGCGTTCTGCTACACCGCGAACGCCGACGCCGCAAGGGAGTTGGAGAAGGAGATCACCGAACGCGGGGTGCGGGTGCTGGCCCTCCAGGCCGACGTCTCCGACGCCGCCTCGGCCAAGTCCCTGGTCACCACCGCCCAGGAGGAGTTCGGCGCGCTGGACGTGCTGGTCACCTCTGCCGGCATCGTCCGGGACAACCCGCTGCTGATGATGAAGGACGACGACTGGAACCGCGTCATCGACGTCAACCTCAACGGGACCTACTACGTGTGCCGTTACGCGATCTTCGAGATGATGAAGCGCAAATCGGGGTGCATCGTCAACGTGTCCTCGGTCGCCGGCGTCCACGGCAACCCGACGCAGAGCAACTACTCCGCGTCCAAGGCCGGCATCATCGGCTTCACCAAGGCCGTCGCCAAGGAGGTCGGCCCCTACGGCATCCGCGCCAACGTGGTCGCCCCCGGCTTCATCGAGACCGACATGACCGCGGGCCTCACCGACAAGGTGCGCGAGCAGGCCGTGGGACAGATCCCGCTGCGGCGCCTGGGACGGCCCGAGGAGGTCGCCGAGCTGATCTCGTACCTCACCCGGGCCACCTACGTGACCGGCTCGGTGTTCCAGATCGACGGCGGCATCGTCCTGTGAGCGGCGCCGCGGACGGCCGCAAGCGCCGCGGGACGAAACCGCCGCGGTTCTACTTCTCGCTGCGCAGCCCGTACTCGTGGCTGGCCCACCACGACCTGATGCGGCACCATCCGGACGTGGCGGCACTGGTGGAGTGGCGCCCGTTCTGGGAGCCGGACGAACGGTCGCGGAAGCTGCTGACGGACGCCGGCGGCGACTTCCCCTACGTGGCCATGTCCCGCGCCAAGCACCTGTACATCCTCCAGGACGTACGTCGACTGGTGCGGGAACGCGGTCTGGAGTCGACCTGGCCGGTGGACCGCGACCCCCGGTGGGAGGTCCCGCACCTCGCGTACCTGGCGGCCGTGGACGCCGGGCGGGGGCCGGACTTCGTCCAACTCGCCTACCGCAAGCGGTGGATCGAAGGTCGGGACATCTGCGACTCGGCTACGATCTCTGCAATGGCAAAGGAGTTGGGGGTGGCCGAGGAACCGCTGGTCGAAGCGGCCGACGATCCCGAGATGCGGCGCAGGGGAGCGGCAGCCCTGCTCGACGTCGACCGGGACGGCGTCTTCGGCGTTCCGTTCCTCGTCCACGGCTTCGACAAGTTCTGGGGGGTGGACCGACTGGAGGCGTTCGCCGCGTCGGTCCGCGGGAGCACCGCAACGGCACCCGCACCAACGGACGTTGAGCCGCGGCAGGTCGAGCCGCCGACCACGGGCCAGGGCGGGGACCAGGGACACGCCGGCGGCTGCGGGTGACCGCCCGTCCGCCGCGCGCCCCCGGCTGAGGGGGCGCCCGGGCCGATCGGGGCGCGCACCCGACACCGGAGGGCGCCGTCCGGGCGTCGGACTCCCCGCGTCGCAGCGAGGAACGTTCACGTGGGTGAAGGAGAGAGACATGCCACGAGCCGTAGGTGAGAGCACCACCCGCTTCTCACCGTTGACCCATGCCCTGTCGGCGCTCGCGTTGCCGCTGGCGCCCTTGGGCGGACTGGCGCTGGCCTATGCGCTCTTCCACCCGCCGCGCCGCCCACACCACAAGCGCCCGGTGGACGTGGGCCTGCCCGAACCGGAGGTGCTACGGGTCCCGGTCGGCGGCGGCAAGCACGTCCACGCCTGGCTCTGTCCCGGCGATCCCGAACGCGTCGTGGTGATCGGACACGGCATGGGGCTGAGCAAGTCGGCCACCCTCGGCCACGCCAAGTTCCTGCACGACGCGGGGTACACGGTGTGCCTCTTCGACCACCGCAACCACGGCAGCAGCAGCCAGGACCGCTCGGTCACCGGCCTCAGCGACCGCTTCACCACCGATGTGCTGGCGATCGTGAAACTGCTGAGGTCCCGCGAGGTGCACCGGACGGCGAAGGTGGCCGTGTACGGCTTCTCCTTCTCCACCTTCCCGATGTTCTACGCGCTCAGGGACGCCGACACCGAGGTCAACGCGGTGATCTGCGACAGCGGCCCCGGTGAGGAACTCGGCCCGCTCTTCGCGAACTTCCTCGACGCCGGAGTCCTCCCGGTGCCCGCCCCGCTGCGCGCCAAGCCCGCCCGCTACGCGCTGGAGGGCACCCTGTGCCGCGCGGGCAAGGCCATGCTCCGCTCCCAGTGGCCCCCGCCGGCCGAGGGGCGGTACACCACCACCCCGCTGCTGTTCATCGCCGGCGAGGAGGACCGCATCCTGCCGGCCTCCTCGGTGGACGCGCTGGCCAGCCGCTACTCGCACGCCGAGGCGCACATCCTGCCCGGGGTCGGACACCTCCTCGGGCTGAAGGAAGCACGGGAACAGTACGTCGACGCGGTGCTGGAGTTCCTCCAGCGCGCCCTGAAGTGACGGGGTGCGCAATGAAGCGCATGAGCGGAATGCCCCAGGTGTGGGGCGCGCGCGAGGCGGAGGTCCGCGCGTCCTACCCCTGCGACACCCTGTTGGTCAGGCCCCGGGAGCACTGGGTCCGGGCGGTGACCGTCCGGGCCGAGCCCGGAGTCGTCTTCCGCTGGCTGTGCCAACTCAAGGTGGCACCCTACAGCTACGACCTGCTGGACAACCTGGGGCGGCGCAGCCCGCGCCGGCTCACCCCCGGCGCGGAACGGCTGGAGGTCGGCCAACGCGTCATGACGATCTTCCGGCTGGTCGACTACGCGCCCGATCGACACCTCACCGTGCTGCTCGACAAGGAGCGCGCACTCAAGCTGTTCGGGGGCTTCGCCCTGACCTACCTGGTCACCGAGGAGTCCCCCGGGGTGAGCCGGCTGGTGGCCAAACTCGTGGTCGGTGACGACGACGGCGTGCTGCGCCGGTTGCGCAGACCCCTGATGGCCTGGGGCGACCTCCTGATGATGCAACGTCAGCTCCACGTACTGCGCAAGCTGGCCGAAGGGCGCTGACCGGGCCTGGACGTCGCGTCCTGCCCGGCGGGACACTCCTCGTACGGACCGCGGCCGAACGGTGGCCCGCCCCACGGGAGTGATCGCATGACACACCGCCCCGCCGGACCCTGGGACGTCTCCGAAGTGCCCGACCCCGCCGAGGGGCGATTCGACCTCGGCGGGCTGCTCGTCCCGGTTCCGGACGAGGGGGAGTTGCGCGTCGAGGTCGTGGACGGGGTGATCGTCGCCGCGACCGTCGTCCTGGGAGGCAGCGCCGTGCAGCTCCAGGCGTTCGCCGCGCCGGAACACGGTGCCTGGGAGGAGTTACGCGCCGGGCTCGTGCACGGCATCGTCGCCCGGGGCGGTACCGCGGTCGTGGCACCGGGGACCTTCGGGCCGGAAGTGCGGGCGCGGGTGCACCAGGAGGAACCCGACGGCACCCGGTACTGGCAGGAGGTCCGCTTCGCCGGGGTGGACGGCCCGGGCTGGACGCTGCGCGGAGTCTTCTCCGGCTTGCTCGCCCGGCGTCCGGGGCGACTGGCCGGCCCGCTGGCGGAGTCCTTCCGGCGGACCGTGGTGGTGCCCCCCGGGCATCCGAGGGAGCCCGGGGAGACGATCCCCCTGCACCTGCCCGACGCCGCCATGGAACCGGTCGACGATCCCGAGCCGGAGCAGCCGGTCCGGCTCCCGAGGAACGGGCGCCCCCGGCTCCGGCTGCGGAGACGGCGGGTCTGAGCGCGCCCCGAGAGTGGCGGGGGCCGGTGTGCACCGGCCCCCGGGGTGGTGCGGGTGTCAGCCGGCGAGGCTGAACTCGCCGCCACCGGCGATCAGCGAGATGCTGCTGAGGCTGTTCACCGGGGTGACCAGGGCGGTCCGGTTGGTGGCGCTGCCGTCCCCGAGCTGCCCGTTGTTGTTGTAGCCGACGGCGCTGACCTTGCCGTCCCGGTCGAGCAGCAGGGTGTGGTACCCGCCGGCCGAGATGGCGCGGACGTTGGCGGCGCCGTCGAGGGTGATGGGGGCGGGGCGGTTGGTGGTGGTGCCGTCGCCCTGCTGGCCCTGGACGTTGTAACCCCAGGTCTTCACGGTCCCGTCGGCGAGCCGGGCGACGCTGTGGTAGACGCCCGCAGAGATCTCCCGGGCGGTGGTGATGCCGTCGACCTTCACGGGGGCGGTGCGCTGGGTGGTGGTGTTGTCCCCGAGCTGGCCCTCGGAACCGCGGCCCCAGGACCAGACGGTGCCGTCCGCGAGCCGGGCGAGGCTGTGGTAGTGGCCGCCCGCGACGCTGCGGACGCCGGACAGGCCCGGCACGGTCACCGGGGTGAGGCGGTTGGTGACGGTGTTGTCGCCGATCTGGCCGTTGCTGTTGTAGCCCCAGGTCTTGACCGTGCCGTCGGAGAGGACGGCCAGGCTGTGGAAGGCGCCGGCGGCGATCGCCTCGACGTTGGTGAGCCCGGAGACGGTCACCGGATTGTTGCGCTGGGCCGTGCTGTTGTCCCCGAGCTGGCCCTCCGTGTTGCGGCCCCAGGAGCGCACCGTGCCGTCGGCGAGCAGCGCCAGGCTGTGCTGGTAGCCCGCGGCGACGGCGACCACGCCGCGCAGCCCGGTGACGGTGGACGCCTGGTCCTGGGCGGCGGTGCTGCCGATGCCGAGCTGCCCCTCCGCGTTGCGGCCCCAGCTCTCCACGGTGCCGTTGGAGAGGAGGGCGAGACTGTGGAAGTAGCCGGCGGCGAGGCTGTCGACGTCGCCCCCGGTCACTCCCGGGACGGTCACCGGCTTGTACTTGGCGCCGGTGACGGTGCCGCCGAGCTGGTAGTTGTCATTGGCGCCCCAGCCCTTGACGCGGCCCTCCTGGGCGGTGGCGGTCGCCGTGGGCAGCAGGGCCCAGGCGGCGAGGACCGCGAGGAGCGCCAGCAGTGTCGACAGCGCGCGGGCGCCGCGTCCCCGGCCGTGGGGGTGTGCGTTCATGTCGTTCCTCACCTGAATGGCGTGGCGCAGGGGGCCATCCGGACCTCCCCTGTCACCCACCCGTGCACAGATACCGTCATCGGGCACCCGCGACGCGTCGGAGCGCCGTCCCGGGGGTCGGATTCACCGGAACGACGAGCGTGTCGTCCCCGAAGCTGACGGTGTGCGGGGCCCCGTCAACGGGCCAGGCTGCCCCAGGCCATCCACTGTTCCGGCAAGGCGCCCACCCACTCCTCCAGCTGATCGGCGTAGGCGGTGAGCGCCCCGTCCACGTCACCGGGCAGCCGGGCGCTGACCCGGGGGGCGGGGCGGCCCCTGACCTCCGGGACGGCCGCGATCCTGACCTCCAGGGAACGTCGGGTGGCGAGGGCGAGCAGTCCGGTCGGGACGTGCAGTCGAGCACCGAACAGGGGGAGTTCCCGGATGCGGCTGGTGCCCGGGTAGCAGGTGTCGAGGTTCGCGACGACGATCCCGTCCGAGCGCAGCCAGCGCCGGATCTCGGGCGTGCCCAAGCGGGTGAGCAGCAGTGGTTCGCCGAGGCGCAACCGCCGCCGGTACAGGTCCAGCACCTGCGGGTTCCGGTCGTGCACGATCGGGAACACCGGGCGCCCCGTGGCCTCCTCCAGGAGCAGCGGGAGCAACAGGGCGTGTCCCCACTGGGTGGTGAGCACGAGCCGGGCCGTGTCGCCCAGGGCGCCCGCCTCCCGCACGGCCTCGGACCAGCCGGGGAACGCGTGCCGGGGGCCGGCCCGCAGGACGTCGTGGAGGCACAGGTAGTACCGGGCCAGCCAGCTCACCAGCGCCACGACCGGGTCGGACGGGTGGGGCCACCGGGCGAGGTAGGCCGCGCCGTGACAGTGCAGGAACAGCTTCAGGTCCGCGCCGATCGTGCGTACCAGCAGCCGCACGACGTGCGCGTGGCGCTCCTCGGCCGCCCGGGCGGGGGGCGGTGGAGCCGCTTCGAGGGCCCGCAGCACGCAGACGTCCCAGTCGGAGCCCGTCACCCGGATGCTCACCGTGGTGGCGCCGCCGCCGCGTCGAGGGCCTTGCCGGCCCGGTGTTTGGCCCGTGCGTGGTACTCCCGCAGGGCCGAGCCGGACCGGGACACGTCTTCGAGGATGCGGGGGAAGAGCCGGAGCCGGGTGGTGCACTCCAGGTCGTCGACGGAGAACAGCGAGCCGTTGTTGATGAGGGCCCGCGCCGGGCAGGTGCCCGCGCACTGGTGGAGCCAGGCGCAGGAGGCGCACGGCGCGTCGTTCAGGAGCCAACGCTCCCGGTCCCGCAGGGCGCCCGCCGAGGGGGTGTCCCGGCTGCGCGCGACCAGGTCCCCCGCCGGCGGCCGGCCGGTGCCGACGAACGGCAGTGGGGTCCGACCGGGAGGCGGGCCCACCGCCGCCGCGGGCAGCAGTTGGAAGGCCGGGTGGTAACTACAGTCGCAGGCCCGCACGGTCCCCACGGCGTCCAGCACCAGCAGATCGGTCGACGCTCCGCAGGGCATCTTCATGCACATGTTGGGGCGGTCCACGGACAGGAACGGCTCGATCAGCTGCACCAGGTTGGTGAGGTACGGCGGGTCGAGGTCGCCGTCGAGCACGGCCGTCAGACGGGCCGCGAGGAAGTCGACGAACTCCTCCCGGAACCGCTGCGTCTCCGGCCGGTCCCGGGCCCGTCCCTCGGCGTCGGCCGGCAGCAACTTCCAGCTCAGCACGCCCAGTTCGCGGAAGAATGTCCAGCAGCGGTCGAGATCGTCCCTGGTGGTGTCGGTGCCGGCGACCGACAGGTACCCCACTTCGTCGCGCATGAAGTCGGGGAAGCGTGCGAAGGTCTCGGCGATACGGCCGAAGGTGCCGTTGCCGCGGCGGTCGACGCGGTGCCGGTCGTTGATTTCCTCGGGTCCGTCCAGGGAGACGCCCACGGTGAAGTCGTGCGACCGGAGGAAGTCGACGGCGGACTCGTCGAAGTGCCGTCCGTTGGTCTGGAGGGTGAAGGCCACCGACGCGCCGACCTCGTCGGCGCGGGCCCGCGCGAACGCGACCAGCTCGCGGATCTGCGCGAACCGCAGCATCGGTTCCCCACCGTGGAACATCAGGGTGAGCCGACGGCCAGGCAGCAGGCACTCGGTGATGAGTCGGCGGGCCAGCTCGGAACTCATCCGCCCCGGCCAACGCCCGCTGTCGTAGTCGTAGCAGTAGTCACAGGCGATGTCGCAGGCGCCGGTGAGCTTCAGCAGGAGGGCGGTGGGCGGTTCGTCCCCGGGGCCGGCGCCCCGCTGGGTCGGCACCGCGCGCAGCCCGGTCCGCCCGCCGATGAACAGCAGGCCGGCGTCGTAGAGCGCGCGCACGGTGTCGGCGGCGTCGGGGAAGCCCGGCCACGCAGTGAACGCGGCCACGGTGGTCCCGTCGAGCGCGTCCAGCAGCGGGTACACGGAGGCCGGCAGCCGGAGCCAGCCCGGCCGGCCGTGCGGGAGGAGCAGGACGTCGTCCTCCGGCACCGGGACGCGGTAGTGCCGCGCCACCCGTACCCGGTCGCCGCCGTCCACGTCCTCCCAGCGGGGGAGCGGAGCGATGCTGTACCTCATCGGGCGGTCAGCAGCACGTGGTCTTGGACCAGGCGGCGCCGCCGTTGGGCAGTTCCGTGGTGGTCCGGTCCACCGCCCGCACGTCGAACCGGCCGTAGCGGTCCACGTCGAAGCCGTTCGTCTTGAGGTAGTGGTGGATCTCCGGGCTCACCCGTGAGGTGAAGGGCACCTCCGGCCCGCCCAGAGCGTCCGCGTTCCGGGCCGCCACCTCCCCCAGATCCACCCCGTGCGTGCGCAGGTACGCCCGCGCCGCCTCGGGCAGTTGGCAGTCGCCGAACAGGGCGGTGACCAGGTCACGGGTCAGCTCGGGCGAGGCGGCGACGTCCCGCTCGGCGCCCCGCGGCAGCCTGATGTCGATCTCCAGGGCGTCTGGCGGCTGCTGCTTGCCCTCGTAGGCGCCGTACCCGAACGTCATCAGGGCACAGCCGCCCGAGGTGAGGTCGATGCCGTGCTCGCGGCAGACCCGGGCGAGGCGTTCCGTCGGAACGAACTCCACCGCGCCCGGGGACGGGCACAGACCGAGGGGCCGCTGTTCGGACAGGGTCGCGAGGTGGTTGAAGTCGATGCCGGCGTCGGTGAGGGCCGTGCGCAGTTCGGGGCGCACCCGGTCGTTGCCGAAGAGGAAGCGGGCCAGGGAGTGTTCGAACCTGGCGCGTTTCTCCGCCGGCACGTCCACCGGTACGAGCACCTCGATCTGGATGAGCGGGACGCTCTCGGGTTTCGTCGTGGTCATCGCTGGGGTTCCCTTCTCGGGTGGTTCACACCGGACGGTCGGTCCGTCTCCGGGGCGGACAGGGCGATCAGCGCAGCGGCCACCTGTGCCACGGGCGGCGCCGCGCCGCCGCACGGGTCCAGTACGTGCGCGCCGGCCTCCCGCAGCCGCCGTACGTTCCGCTGGACGAGGGCACCGGCCCACATCCGCGGGTGCATCGACGGAACCATCAGGGTCGGGACGCCGGTGGCGCAGAGCAGGGTGGTGGAGGCCAGGTCGCTCGCCGTGCCGGCCGCGGCACGCGCCAGGAACCCCGCCGATGCGGGGTAGACGAGCAGCCGTCGGGCGACGTCGGTGAGCCAGACGTGCAGGGGCCCGAGGGACGGCCCCACAGTCTCCCCGGTCAGTACCGGGCAGCGCCCCAGATGGCCGAGGGCGGCCGGCGTCACGAACTGCCGGGCCGCCGCGGTGAGGACGACGACGGTGGGCCCGGGTTCCACTCGGTCGAGTTCGTGCAGCAGCCCGCCGAGGTTCACGGCGGCCACGGAGCCGGTGCCGATCACGACGGTGAGCCCGTCGCGGGCGGCCCGCTCGGCGAACGACTCGGTGAGCTTCGGTGAGACGCATCCGATGTCGCCGATCATCTGGCCTCCGGATCATCCTGGGCGGAGCACGTTCCGTCGTCACGCGGGGCGCGGCCGGACCGCCGCGACGCGCCATCCGTACCAGCGGGCCGCGCGATCGAAACGGGGCATGCCGCCGCACCGCCGCACGAACATCCGGACGGCGGACGCCGCGGCGGGCCGCGACGCCTCCGGCGCCCCGGGATGCTAGACGGGTCGCCATGGACGGCAAGACACCGGGCCAGGTACGGCTGGTCACCCGATCGCTCCCCGGGGTGTGCCGGAGCCGAGGGGTGGCCCGTGGGCTGCACCTCGGGCTGAGCGAACTCGCGTTCGACCTGCGGAACGGGACCGACACGGGCGTGGACCCGCCCCGGCACGAGGGAACGAACCCGCTGGTCTTCGCGGAACTCCTGGCCCGTCTCGGCCCGGAGGCCACCCGTGGCGGGTTCCTGGACTTCGGCGCCGGCAAGGGGCGGGCCCTGCTGCTGGCCGCGCGGCACGGCTTCCCCGTGGTGGTGGGGGTGGAGAGGTCCGCCGAGCTCTGCGCGATCGCGGAGCGGAACGTCGCACGCTGGCTGCGCCGACGGCCGGGCCCCTTCGTCGAAGTGCACCATGCGGACGTCCGGGACTTCCCCGTCCCCGACGACATCACCGTGGGCTACCTCTTCAACCCGTTCGGGCCGGACACCGTTCGGGTCGCGATCGACCGCATCCTCGCCTCGCTGTGGCGGGCACCGCGCCCCTTCCACGTGGTCTACGCCCATCCGCGGTGCGCGGACCTGTTCGTTGGAGCGGGCTTCACCCCCGTTCACCGGCAGGGGACGGACGGCACGGTTCTGCGCCACGGTTGAGGAAGGGCGCGGAGTCGTAGAGCCGGCACAGGAAGCCGTGGAGGGCCAGCTCCTGGGACCGGGAGGCCGTGCGCAGGACCCGGTTCGCATGCAGATGGGTGAGCGTGCCGGCCAGCACCGGGAGGGGCCGGGTGAGCCGTCCGGCCCGCGCTGCCGTGCGCAGTTCGGCGACGACGGGACCGAAGGCGGCGGAGCGGGCGGCGAACACGGAGTCCACCGCCGTCCGGGGCCGGGACGAGGACAACAGCGCCGTCAGTTGCGCGCGTTCGGCCCGGTAGCGGGAGTCCAGCCGGCGCCGCGCCTGCGGGTCCAACGGGTGCTCCGCGCCCAGTTGCTCCCGGGCGGCGCCCACCACGGCCCGTTTGCCCGCCAGGTCCAGGCCGAAGTCCGTCAACAGCCGGTCCACGCCCAACAGCGCGGTGCGCCAGCGGTCGTGGTGGGGCACGGTCGCCACCAGGCGCAGGGCGGCCTCGCTGTCCGCGCGGAAGAGCCGCTCCGCGAGGACGATGCCCGCCGCGCCGCCGAAGCGCTCGACCTCCCGCTCGTAACCGTCGATCCGTAGCCGCCGCACGGTGCCGTCGGCCCGCGGTCGGACGATCCCGTCGTGCAGGGCGGGGAGCACCTCGCCGAGCAGTCGGCCCGGTGCGCCGTGGAGGCGGAGCCGCAGGTGCCAGTCGGGGTCGGCGTAGCGGACGAAGAACCAGTCGTCCACGGCGCCCTCGGCCAGGAAGCGCCGCAACAGCGGGCCGACCAGCTCCCGAAGGACCGAGTCGGCGGTGGCCGCACCGGTGTAGAGCTGGGCGTGCAGCCACTCGGAGCCGGGGTGGAAGCAGCGGCGCACCGGAGCGACCGACCGAGCGGGTCGGGGCGGTGGCGGTGCCGGAAGCGCAGGGGGCGCGGGGACCGGTGACCGGACGAACGGGACCACCAGCTCGTGCACGAACCGTCCTTCCGGCCCCGAGACGAACACCTCGTCCGGGCCGTGGAACGACTCCACCAGCGTCACCCGGGCCCGGTTGCGCACGAGCGAGGCGAAGACCTCCACGGACAGCCCGTCGTCCAGGTCGACCGGCAGGAGCTGGTCCCCCTCCGCGACGGCGACCCGGCGGGGCAGGCGCAGGGTCGCGCGCAGCTCGCGCACCGCGGTGCGGAGCCGCCGCCCGTCGGACGGTCCACCGAGCGCACCGAGCACCCGCGGGGACAGGTTCCACCGGGCCCGGGACAGGACGAGGCGACCGGCCGTGACCCTCGGGAGGAAGGGCGCGCCCGCCAGGGCGCCGAAGGAGAAGGACAGCCCGCTGGATCGCCCCTGGTGCTGGAGGGCGCACAGGAAGCGGTACGTTCCGAGGTTCTCGGCGCCGCGATGGTCGTGCGCCGTCGTCACCCGGGGAACGACCTCGCGACCCAGACGCGCAGAACGCAGTACCACCCGGTCGCCGATCACGGACACCAGCAGATCGGTCACGGGGATCTGACGCCCGGGGGAAGCGGTGGACCGGCCCAGGTAGGGGATCTCGTGGTCGCGCAGCCGCGGCCGGGCCAGCACGTTGCCGATGCGGCCCTCGGGGAGGTGGACGACCTCCGCGAAGACCGCGTCCGGCCGCAGCGCCTCCTCGGCCCGCAGATGGGCGCGCACCCGCTCGCGCAACGGCCCCTCGCCGTGGCAGAAGCGACCCAGCAGATTGGCTCCGGACGGCCCGCTCACGCCGGCGATCAGCACCCGGAACCTCCCCCGGGCCACCTCCTGGGCAGTGCCGGCGAGCACGGTGGCCAACACGCCGAACGCATCGGGCAGGGGCGGTGGCCGGTCCGTCGCGGCGGCCAGTGCCCGTTGCTCCTCGGCCCCGAGCGCGATCTCGTCGGCGCCGGTGCGCAGCGCCGAACCGAGCCATTCCAGGAGCAGCGCGTCACGGGCCCCGGACGGCGCGCCGGCGCCGCCGCCCGGTGCGGCGGGGAAGCCGATGCCGGCCTCCGGGTCCAGGGCCTCGCACAGCGGCACCTCGCGGCGTCCGTAGCGCTCGCGGAACGCCTCCCGGAACAGGTCGAGGGAGGGCGACGGGCGCCGGCCGGAGACCTGGTGGAGGAGGTGCGCGCCCCGGCCGATCTCGTCCAGCACCTCACCGCCCAGGGTGGCGGCGACGGTCGGCTTCACCAGGTCGACCCGGAACAGCCCGGTGCGCTCGGCCTCCACGGGCAGCGCGGCCAGGGCGTCGACGGCCCGGCGGTACGCGGCCCGGTCCGTTCCGCCGGGTGGTCGCAGGTCCAGTGCGTGGAGCTGGTCGGTGACCCGGGCCAGCGCGCCGGCGGCCCGTTCGGCGGGGGGACAGCCGCGCAGCTCCGTCAACAGCGAGTGCACCGCCCGCATCGGTTCGGAGCCGCTCACCGAGGGCTCCAGCACGGGAGTGATGACCTGATGATCCATCAGTTCTCTGATGTATGCGAGGGCTTCGCCCGGTGTGGCCGTCGGGGCGCCGGCGCGGACCGCCGCCGCCAGTTCCACCGGTCGCGCACCACCACGGGCGGCCCGGGCCAGCGCCCGATCCAAGGGCTCCTGCCCCGCCACGGTCACCAGGGCGTAGGACCTGCCCCGGTCAGTGGTCCGGGCCTCGGCGTAGCGGTGGCCGCCCGGCGCCCCGTACAGACTGGAGTTGGGCACGTACCGCAGGGACCGGCGTACCTGTGGGTCGCGTTGCAGCACGTCGCACAGGGCGGTCAGGTAACGGCAGTCCAGGCGGGTGTGGCGACGGTACTGCCGGGCGGGAGCCAACCGCAGCTCGGTGGGCTCGCCAGCGGCCCCGGTCACCCCAGTCGAGCAGCCGGCGAACAGACCGAACGGGGTGGGTCGGGCCGCCATGCGCGCGAGGTAGCGCAGCAGGCTCCGCTCCACCTTCCGGCCCCGTGCGGAATCCGCGTCCCGCTGCCACCGCTCCAGGGCACGGGCGAGGGAGGGCGAGGCCACGGCCAGCGCCTCGGCCACGTCGGGACGTGCGTACAGCCGGCGCAGCCGCTCGCGCACCCGTAGCCGGTCGCGGGTCAGCGCCGCGTCGAGGTCCGCGGGGTCCGTGCAGCCGGGAGCCTCCAGCCCGTCGCCCAGGGAGAGCAGGGCGTCGAGGGGGAGCAAGGGGGTGCGCAGGACGAAGAAGTCCGCGGGGACCCAGGTCGACGGCGTCGCCGGCACGGCCCGCCCGGAGTCAACGGGGACCACTGTGCGGGGCCGGCCGCAGCGCGGTGCGCAGTCGGGCCCGCCCCCGCCGCAGCAGGAAGCGCCACAGCCCGGGGATCGCGAGCCCTTGGGGGAAGGGGCGGGGCCAGAAGAAGTTCACGTTCACCGCCCAGTCCGAGACCACGGTGACCTGGTGGAACCAGCCGACCGGGATGTACAGCGACTCGCCGGGGCGCAGGGTGCAGTGCCATCCGGTGGCACGCCGGGCCAGCGGGAACCGCTGGAAGTCCGGTGCGTTGGGGTCGAACCGGCAGTGGGTCCGGCCCGGGAGGCGGTAGAGGTACCGGGACTGCGACGGCGGGAAGAGCACGAACTCCTTGCGCCCGATGATCTGCGTGTTGCAGTTGGGCGTCACATCGCAGTGCAGCCCGCAGGACGTTCCCAGCACGCCGCACCAGAGGTTGGTGTCCACGGGCTCGGCGTGGTACCAGTCCGGGACGGGAGCGCCGTCCCGCAGGGCCCGTGGGAACCGGTCCAACTTCACGTCCAGGTAGTAGAAGTGGTCGAGCCGCAGCCGTCGGACCGCACGGGTGACCTCCCGCGCGGTGGGGTGCCCCTCGGCGAGGTGGCCCACGGCCCGGGCGGTCTCGACGACCCAGTCCAGGTAGTGCCCGAAGGGCAACGAACCGCCGCGGGCGAGGTTCTGGAAGATGTTGATCGGCGGGCCGTGCGTCTCCCGCACCGGCACTTCGTGCGCGCCGATCACTGTCCGCAGGTACGCGGGGTCCCACAGCTGCGGCGCCACCCGCCCCGGCGGACAGTCGACGAC
This sequence comes from Streptomyces sp. NPDC127068, assembly GCF_042724695.1. Taxonomy (NCBI): domain Bacteria; kingdom Bacillati; phylum Actinomycetota; class Actinomycetes; order Kitasatosporales; family Streptomycetaceae; genus Streptomyces; species Streptomyces sp. NPDC127068. The sequence continues at coordinate 141,482 of NZ_JBHXEN010000003.1, forward strand.
GACCCTCGGCTGACCGCCGCGGCGCGACGGCCGGAAGTCATGGTGCGTGACGCGCGGGACGGGGACCAGGTCCATCGTCGGCGTCCTCGTGCATGGTCTCGTCGCAGGTCCAGAGGCTGTGCCCCTGGGTCGTCAGCAACTCGTCGGTCAGTTCCCCGACGACCTCGCGCTTCAGCGCGAGCTTCCCCACCGGAAGCGGTTCTCCGGTTGATTCCTGGGTCGTCTCTTCGGTCGGGCTCACGGGTCGTACCCCTCCTAGGTGAGGATCGCTTCGCGGAGGAGCTTCATCCCCATGAGTTCATGGAGCGCGGAACCGTCCGGGTTCCCCGGGGCGGCCAGGCCGCCGCCCAGCTCCCGCAGCTTCTCGTTGTAGCCGTCCAGTGCGGCCATGTTCGGCAGTTCGATCACGAGCACCACGTCCCAGTCGTCCGGGTGGGCGAGCGGGGAGATCAGGACCCGGTAGCCGAGGATCAGGCCCTTCTCCTTGGCCGCCTCCATCACGGGCTTCCACCCGGAACGCAGGGACGCCAGGTAGGAGAGCGTCCGTCCCCGCTCGGCCCGCATGAACTGCACCGACCACACCGGTCCCTCGGAGTACGGCGGGTCCTTCGCGAGGGCGGCCCGCTCCGTGGCCCTGGATGACGGGGTGTCTGTGTCCACGGCTGACTCCTCGCTCGTGCCGGTGGGGGAGTGACCCGCTCAGCATCCGTGCGCGCCCCACAGGTCGCAACCGGAGGGGAACTGCCGGTGCACGGCGGGTGAGCGGGGCTGCGCCAAGCGGCGCAGACCGAATGGTGCGGGCCGGGTGTCCGGTGTTGGTTCGTCCTGACGTACCCCCACCTCAGAAAGGCCCCCGATGGCCACGCACGGCAATGCCTCCTGGACCAAGATCGACGATGTGTCGCAGGAGATCCGAGAAGAACCGTGGAGCCTGTACTGGCGGGAGTGGAAGACCGGCACCGAGCCGTTCGAAGAGCTCCTGCACGACCCGGTCGGTGTACTCGCTGAGCAGATCGAGGAGGTCGGTCCCGACTGGACGGTGACGACGACCGTCGCCAACCACCACGTCGGCCTCAAGGCGAGCCCCATCTGCATCGTCGCGACGGTCGTCCCCAACGAGCGCCGCGCGTACCTGTGGCTCTACAAGCACGGGCCGCAGGACGGTTGAGCCCGCCGGGACCGCGACGAGGACCGATGCGCGCACCGCAGCGGACGGACGAGCGGGTGGCCCGCGTACCGTCCGCTGCGGGTCGGGTCAGCCGTTCACGACCGTGGCCAGGCCGTCCAACACGCGCTGGAGCTGCCAGGCGAAGTCCGCTTCGGGGTCGGGGTGCGAGGTCGCCTCGTCCACCATGGCGCTGAAGTACGGGTACCTGCCGCTGTCGAGCACGTGCCGCAGGTACGGCAGGGTGCGCGCCCGCCAGTCGTCCGCCGGGTCACCGTCCCGGTCGATCGCGCCGCCCCCGCCGGTCGCTTCGTCCGCGGGGCGGCGCCAGGTGCGCTCCTCCCACTCGGTCTGGACGAACCCGTTGACGAAGGAGTGCAGGGTGTTGATCACCCGCACCCGGTCGTCCATGGAGAGTCCCAGCTCCGCCACCACCCGCAGCGCGTACTCCGTGGAGGCGAGCGCACGGGGGCCCACCAGGGGCCGTCCCGCGAGGAGTCGTGCCAGCCAGGGGTGGGCGAGCAGGACCGTGCGCTTGGCCACCGCCAGCTGCCGTAGGTCCGCCAGCCAGTCACCCGAGGGCGCGGCCGGCCGTTCCACCTCGCCGAGGGCCGTGTCCACGATCAGGTCGAACACCTCGTCCTTGGTGCGGACGTGGCGGTACAGCGACATCGTGCCGCAGCCCAGGTCCTGTGCGATGCGCCGCATGGTCAGCGCATCGGTGCCCTCGGCGTCCGCGATCGCCACCGCGACCCGGGCGATCTCGTCCTGGGAGAGGGCCACGTGAGGCTGCCGCCGGGCGCGCTGCGGGCGTAGCCACAGGACGTCGGACGCGTCGGACGCCCCGGTGCTCGACGTGCTTCCGGACCCGCTCCCGGACATGACCACTTCCGTCTCCTCGTTCCCCGTGCGTCTGGTGAGGACATCGTACGCATGGGTATGCTGTACGCAAGCGTACGTCGTACGCTTCTGGGGAGTGGGAGGGCAGTGTCGTGACACGGCAGGACGTCATGTTGGTGATCGGGGCGACCGGGAACGTCGGACGGCAGGTCGTCCGGGGGCTCCTGGACGAGGGGCGTGCCGTCCGGGCGCTGGTGCGCACGCCGGAGACGGCTCGACTCCCGGAGCCGGTCGAGGTGTTCCGGGGTGACCTGACCTCGCCCGAGACCCTGCGGCCGGCCCTGGACGGCGTCCGGTCGGTCTTCCTGGTCTGGCCGTCCCTGCCGCTCGCCACCGCGCCCGCGGTGGTGGACGCGCTCGCCGAGGGCGATCGACGGATCGTGTACCTGTCCTCCGCGGGCATCGATGACGACCGGGACGAGCAGGCCGACCCGATCAACCACTTCCACGCCGGCCTGGAGCGGCTGATCGAGGAGTCCGGTACCGGCTGGACCTTCCTCCGGTGCACCAGCTTCGCCACGTCGATCCTGGAATGGGGCGACCAGGTCCGTGAGGGCGTGGTGCGCGAGGCGTTCGGGGGGTCCAGCAGGACGCTCATCCACGAGCGGGACATCGCCGCCGTCGCGGTGCGCGCCCTCACCGGCGACGGGTACGGCGGTCGGCGGCTGATGCTCAGTGGCCCCGCCCCGATCAGTCAGGTGGAGCAGGTACGGGTGATCGGCGAGGTGCTCGGGCGCCCGGTCCGGTTCGAGGAGGTCCCGTTGGACGTGCTCCGGGAGCGGATGCGCGTCGAGGGGTGGTCGGACCCCGACATCGACGGCATGTTCACCGCCTACGCCGCGATGGCCGCGCTGGAGCAGCCCGTGTGGAACACCGTCGAGGAGGTCACCGGCCGACCGGCCCGCACGTTCCGCCAGTGGGTCAACGACCATGCCGCGGCATTCAGTTGATCCTGTCCACGGGCCCCGCCGACCCGCGCGGGTCGGCGGGGCCGGCCGTCAGACCCGTTCGCGCTCCACGGCGGGCGCGACGCTGAGCACCTGCACCGGGCGGCGCCGCCGCAGCTGCCGCAGGTCGGGCAGGAGGGTGACGAGGGCCAGTACGGCGAGGACCGCGCCGACCCACAGCGGCGCGGTGAGCCCGAAGGCGTTGATCCCGAGACCGCCGACCCAGGAGCCGATGACCACGCCGAGGGTGATGCACGAGGAGTGGACGGTGTTGAGCAGCGGCCGGGCGTTGGCGATCTGCTGCACCCGGCTGATCATGGCGGGGTTCATGGTCACGCCGACGAAGCCCACGCCCAGCATGGCCAGCACCGTGGGCGTCTTGAGTTCCACCACCAGGGCGAAGACCACCAGGAAGACCAGGTTGAGGGCGAGTCCGGTGACCAGCACGCGCACGGCGTGCGCATCGGCCAGCCGGGCCACCACGACATTGCCGATCACCGTGGCCGCGCCGTAGGCGAGCAGCAGCAACGGGATCATGCTGCGGGAGAATCCGGTGACTTCGGTGAGGATCGGGGTGAAGTAGGAGAACGCCGCGAAGGTCGCCCCGATGATGAGCATGGACGTGGCCAGGGCCAACCACAGCTTGGCCGACCGGAACACCCTGACCTCCTCGGCGAAGTCGACGGTGTCCGCGGAGTGGTCGAGCGCGGGGACGGCCACCGCCGTGGCGATCGCGGCGATGACGGCGATCACGCCGACCGCGCCGAACCCGGCGCGCCAGCCCCACTGTTCGCCGACCAGGATGGAGATCGGCAGGCCGAGCAGGGTGCCCACCATGAGCCCCTGCATGGCCACTCCGGTGGCCCGTCCGCGCATCTCCGGCTTGGTGATCTGCGCGACCACCGACAGGGAGACGCCGAAGAAGGCGGAGGAGGCCGCGCCGGTGATCACCCGGGCCACCACCATCACTCCGTACGAGGTCGACAGGCCGGCGAGCGCGTTGCCCGCCAGGAAGACGGCGAACAGGGTGAGCAGCGCCGTCTTCGGACGCAGCTTCAGCAGGGCCATGGTCGCCAGGGGCCCGCCGATCGTCATGGCCAGGGCGAACGCGGTGATGAGGTAGCCGACTTGGGGGATGGTGACGTCGAGGTCCTCGGCGATCTGCGGCATGAGTCCACCGACGAGGAACTCGCTGGTGACCATGGCGAAGATGCCTAGGGCCATGAGGTACACGGGAACGGGCACGGAACTCTCCGTCTCAGTTTTTTGTAACGCTCAGAACAAAACAAACCCGAAAAGCGACCCCCGGGGTGTCCGGGGGTGGTGTGGACGAGGAAGTGGGTAATGCGGGTGGTGCGGGCAGTGCAGGTGGTGGGTGGCGGTCGGGGGTCAGGGGGCCAGGGCGACCGCTCCGGTGGCGACGATCCGCCGCAGGATGTCCTCCGGTGCGCCCGACTGGGCCGCGACCCGCATGCCGTAGATCGTGGACGCCACGTACCAGGCGAGGGCGTGGGGGTCCTCGGGCGAGGTGATGGAGCCGTCCCGCTGCCCGCCCCGGATGACGGACCGTAGCGCGAGGAGTCGCCGTTCCTTGTCCTTGTCCAGGATCGCGGCCGTCTCGGGGTCGTCGTACGCCAGTGCGGTGATGGTGTTCACCGTGAAGCAGCCGGACCCGTAACCCTCGCGTCGACTCTCCAACTCCGCCTCGACGATGGCCTCCAGGAGTGCCTGGACCCGGCCGAGTCCGTCCGGGCCGGCGTTCTCCATGATGCTGACCTGTCGGGCGCCGGTGGTGTCCATGTAGTGGCTGAGGCAGCGGCGGAACAGGTGCGACTTGGAGGTGAAGGTGTTGTACACGCTGCTGCGTCCGAGTCCGGTGGCCTGACACAGGTCCTCCGTCGTCGCCCCCTCGTACCCCTTGAGCCAGAAGACCCGGCACGCGGCCTCCACGGCCCGGCCCTCGTCGAATGTCCGCGGTCTGCCCACGTCGGTGACTCTACTGTTTTGGAACGTCTAGAACAATACTTGGTCCGATGCGGCTCCCGTCACTCCCGCGGCCCGGCGAACGGGCAGGCTGACCGGTTCCCCCCACGGCTGCCGCGCGATGAGACAGAATGACCGGCAATGACCGTGAGTACCGCCGGCACCGGACCCCGTCCGAACGGCTACAGCCCCTTCGCCCACCTGACCGTCCAGAACACCGCGCTCTACCGGCAGGTGATGCGGGTGTTCGTCGAAGCCAAGCAACGCTACGCGGTGCACCTGAGGCCGGAGGACGTGCACGCCGCGCTGCCGGTCGAGGAACGGCCCGCCGATCCGGACGCCGTGGTCAAAGCACTGGACAGCCTCGTCGGTTGGGGGAACCTCCGGGCGGACGCCGACACCGGACGCGTCACCGCCGTCGAGGACTTCTACCGGAAGCGGTTCATCTACCAACTCACCCGGGCGGGCGAGGCCGCCGAAGAGGCGCTGACCGGCTACGACGAGGCGCTCGGCCGGCGCGGCGCACTCCAGGCGGTGGCCCTCCACGACATCGTCACCCAACTCCGGGCCCTGCTGGTGCTCGCCTCGGACGAGCCGCCCGACCCGGCCCGGGTGCACCTCGCGCTCGACGCCCTGGCCAGCCGGTTCGGCGCGCTCGCCGACAACGCCCGGGCGTTCATGGGGTCCCTGCAACGCACCATCGACCTGCACGACGTCACGGAGGAGGCGTTCCTCGCCTACAAGGACCGGCTCATCCAGTACCTGGAGCGCTTCATCCAGGACCTGATCACCCTCGGCGGCCGGATCGCCCAGCTGATCCAGGAACTGGAGCGGGACGGCCGGATCGAAGCGCTGCTGCGGGCCGCCGCGGTCCGCGAAGCCCTCGACGCCGCCCCCGGGGAAGGCGCCGAGACGGAACGCGCGACCCAGGAGGCGTACCACCGCTGGGCCGCCCGCTGGACCGGACTCGGGTCCTGGTTCATCACCCGCGACGGCCGGGAGTCCCAAGCCCGGCTGCTGCGCGGCCGGGCGCTGGGCGCGGTGCCCCAACTGCTGGCCGTGGTCCGCGTGCTCGGGGAGCGCCGGGCCGGTCGCTCCGACCGTTCGGCCGACCTCCGGACCCTGGCCCGCTGGTTCGCCGAGGCCCCCGACGACGCCTCCCGGCACCGGCTCTGGCGCACCGCCTTCGGTCTCTACCCCGCCCGCCACCTCACCGTCGACGCCGACACCCTCGCCGCCCGCGCCGACCGACCGGTACCCGCCGCCACCGGCTGGGCGGCGGCCGAGCCCCTGCGGATCAGTCCGCAACTGCGCCGCACCGGCAGCTACGAACGGCGCGGCAAGCCCCGCAAGGTGGAGGACCGCCGGGAGCAGCGCCGCCACCTGGCCGAGGTCGCGGCCCGACAGACCGCCGAAACGGCCGCGGCCCGGGCCCGGCTCGCCGCCCGGGGCGCGGGCCGGCTGTCCGAACTCGGCGAACTCGACCCCGCCGCCTTCGGGCTCTTCCTGCGCCTCCTCGGCGATGCCCTGGCCACCTGGCGACCCGGCCTCCGACACACCGTCGCCACCAGCAACGACGGTTCCCTACAGATCCGCCTCAGCCTCCTCGACGACGGCGGCACCGCCGAGGTCCGCACCCCGGGCGGCGTCTTCCGGGGGCCCGACCACCGCATCGAGATCACCGACCGCACCGCCGGCCCCGCAGGCCCCTTGGTCGTGGACGCCCCGGCACCGGCCGACGACACGGACGACGGAAGGGAAGAACGGTGACCACGCCGCTCGCAGAGGTACTCGACGGGCAGCACGCCGCCGAACTGCGCAGGGCGGCCCGCGCCCTGCTGAAACAGCCCCTCCTGCTCGCCCGCGGCCGGTACGCCGACGAGTTCCGGCTGGTCCGCCGGCACGCCGCCGACCTCAGACAGTGGTTCGACCGCAACACCGGCTGGCCCCTCCAGGTCGACGCCCAGGCCGCCCGGCTGCGCAAGATACCCGGGGTCCGCAGCGACCCCACCCACCCGGCGCGCGAGGCCACCCGTTCCGGCGCCCCCTTCACCCGGCGACGCTACGTCCTGCTGTGCCTCGCCCTGGCCGCCCTGGAACGGGGCGAGTCGCAGATCGCCCTCGGCCGCCTCGCCGACCAAGTCGTCCTCGATGCCGCCGACCCCGAACTCGCCTCCCACGGAATCGAGTTCACCCTCGACCGGCGTGACGAACGGCTCGACCTCGCCGCCGTCGTCCGCCTCCTGCTGCACCTGGGCGTCCTGCGCCGGGTCTCCGGCGACGAGGACGCCTACGTCAGCGGAGCGGGAGACGTGCTGTACGACGTCGAGCGGCGGGTGCTCGCCGGACTGCTCGCCGGCCACCGCGGGCCCTCCACCGTGCAGGCCCGCACCCTCGACGCACGGATCGACGAACTCGCCGCGGAGACCTTCCTCGACAGCGACGAACTGCGGTTCCGGGCGATGCGCCACACGCTCACCCGCCGGCTCCTGGACGACCCGGTCGTCTACTACGACGAGCTGACCGACGCCGAACTCGGCTACCTCACCCGGCAACGCGGTTTCCTCACCACCCGCATCACCGAACTCACCGGACTGGTCCCCGAGATCCGCGCCGAGGGCATCGCCATGGTCGACCCCGAGGACGACCTCACCGACCTCCGGATGCCGGAACAGGGCACCCACGGCCATGTGACCCTGCTCCTCGCCGAACACCTCTCCCGCGCCGCCGGCCCCGTCACCCCCGCGGAACTCGCCCGCCGGGTGCGCGAACTGGCCGACGAACACGGCGGGTTCTGGGCGAAGTCGGCCCGCGAACCGGGCACCGAGAACGAACTCGTCGGCCATGCCGTGTCCCGCCTCACCGCACTCGGTCTGGTCACCTCCACCGACCGCGGGGTGGAACCGCGTCCCGCCCTGGCCCGCTACGCGGTCGGGGCACCCGTCGTACTCGAACCCGGCAGCCCCCGCCCGCCGGCCCAGCGAAAGGCCCGCCGGCCGTGACCACCGCCCTGCCCACCCCGGACCGCGCACGCTGGCAACCCCAGCGCATCGGACTCGTCGACCTCTTCCACTACGACGTCGAGGAGTTCCACTTCCGTGCCGGCCGCCTGCTGCTGCGCGGGAACAACGGCACCGGCAAGTCCAAGGTGCTCGCCCTCACCCTGCCGTTCCTGCTCGACGGCGACCTCAGCCCCCGGCGGGTCGAGCCCGACGGCGACCCCGGCAAACGGATGGAGTGGAACCTGCTGCTCGGCGGGGAGCACCCGCACTCCGAGCGCCTCGGCTACACCTGGATCGAGTTCGGCAGGCGCGACGAGACCACCGGCGAACACCACTTCCGCACCCTGCTGTGCGGACTCAAGGCCGTCAGCGGACGCGGCATCGCCCGGCACTGGTACGCCGTCACCAGCCAGCGCGTCGACCACCGCGGCAGCGGACCCGGCGAGGGCACCCTGAGCCTGCTGGACGCCACCGGCACCGCCCTGTCCCGGGACCGGCTGGCCGAGGCGGTGGCCGACCACGGCATGGTGTACGACCAGGCCAGGACCTACCGCCGGGCGGTGGACGAAACGCTCTTCGGCCTGGGACCCCAGCGCTACGCGGCCCTGGTCGACCTCCTGATCCAACTGCGCCAACCGCAACTCTCCAAACGCCCCAACGAGAAGGCGCTGTCGCGGGCCCTCACCGAGGCGCTGCCCCCCATGGACCAGGCCGTCATCGCCGATGTGGCCGAGGCGTTCCGCTCCCTGGACGAGGAGAAGGACGAACTGACGGCCGCGACCTCCGCCGAGCGGGCCTCCGCCGCGTTCCTGGAGCACTACCGGCGGTACGCACGGATCGCCGCCCGTCGCCGGGCCCGTCTGCCGCGCACCGAACACTCCCGCTACGAACAGCTGCAACGCGACCTTTCCGACGCCCAGTCCCGCCGCGCCGAAGCGGAGGAGGCCAGAGCAGCGGCCGAAACCCGCATCACCGACCTGGAGGACACCCACACCCGTCTCTCCGCACAGGACGCAGCGCTGCGCGAAGGCCCCGAGATGCGCAGCGCCAAGGAACTCGACCGGGCGGCCCTGACCGTACGCAGCACCGCACAAGCCCGCAGCCGCGCCCTGGAGGACCGACAGCAGGCCGTCGCCCACCACACCCGGGCCGTCCAGCGGCTCGGCGCCGCCGAGCAACGACTCGACAGCGCGGCGCGGCTCGCCGAGGACACCTTCCGACAGGCCCGCGACACGGCGTCGGCGGCCAGCACCGAACTGCCCGCCGACGACCGGCTCCCGGTCCCGGAACTGCGTCGGGCCGCGGACGCCGCCCGGGAACGACGACACCGGGCCGTGGACCACCTCGACGCCCTCGCGAGGGTCGCCGACGAGGCCGCCGAGCACCGCCGTCGCGACGCCGTCCGGCTGGACGAGGCAGCCGCCGACCTCGCTCACGCGGCCGAGGCCCAACAGGAGGCGGAGCAGGGCGTCGAGACGGCGGGCCGGGCCCTGCTGGACGAGGTCAGGGAACGGGCCCGGCGCTGGACCGAACTGGCCCTGCCCGACCTGCCCGGAGTGCTGGACGGCCTCCAGGAGTGGGTGCGCCGACTGGACGGGCCCTATCCCGTACGCGCCGGGGCCGCCCGGGCCCACACCGGCGCCTCGGCCGAACTCGCCGGGCGCACCGCCCGCACCGAACGCCGCCGCGCCGAACTCGGGGACGGCATGGACCGGGCCCAGCGGGAGGTGGCCGCCCTGGAGGCGGGCGGACCCCGGGCACCCGGCGCGCCGGTCACCAGGACGCCCGGCCTCCGCGACCGGATGCCGGGTGCACCCCTGTGGCGGCTGGTGGACTTCCACGACGGGCTCGACCAGCCGCAACGCGCCGGACTGGAAGCCGCGTTGGAGGCGTCCGGGCTGCTGGACGCCTGGGTCCTGCCGGACGGTTCCGTCCTGGCCGCCGACGGCCATGACGTCCTGCTCGCCCCGACGACCGGTCCCCTCCCCGGGGGCTCCCTCGCCGCACTGCTGCGGGTGGCCGTCGACCCGGCGGACACCCGGGCCGCCACGGTCGGCGCGGACACGGTGACCCTGCTGCTGTCCACGATCGGCGCCGGGCCGCACAGCGGCGGCAGCACCTGGGCCGCCGTCGACGGACACTTCCGGGTGGGCGCCCTGACCGGTCGGTGGGCCAAGACGGCGGCCGAGTACATCGGCGCGGGTGCCCGGGAGGCGGCCCGCCGCGCCCGCCTCGACGTGCTGCACGCCGAACTCGCCACGCTCCGCACCGAAGCACGGGCCGTCGAGGCCGAACTGACGGCCCTGACGGTCCGCCGCCGCACCCTGGACGACGAACTGGCCGACGTACCCGACGAACACGCCCTCACCCGGGCGCACGCCGCGGTGGCCGCCGCGGCCGAGCTGGCGCGCCGGGCCCGCCTGCGGCACACGGAACGCGCAACGGCCCTGCACCGGACGACGGAACTCGCCGAGGTGTCGGCCGCCGAACTCACCAGCACCGCGGCCGACCTCGGACTACCCGCCGACCCGACGGGCCGGGCCGCCCTGCGCAAGGCGCTCGGCACGCTCGCCGAGGTGCTGGCCGCCCTGTGGCCGGCGCTGCGGGCCCGCGACGAGATCGCCGCCCAGGTGGGGGAGGAACACGGGGAACGCGACCGGGCACAGGAGCGGGTCGACCACCTCACCACCCGGGCGCACGACGCCGCCCGGGACGCCGCTGCGGCGGACGAACGGCACACCACCCTCCGGGCCACGGTGGGCGCCGCCGTCGCCGACCTCCAACGACAACTGGCCGAGAACGCCGCGGCCCGCACCGCCTGCACGGCGGAGCAGCGCCGTGCCCGGACGGAGCACACGGAGGCGGACCGGGCGGCCAGCCGGGCGGAGGGGCAGATCGAGAAGCTCGACGAAGGGCTCGACAGGGCGACCGAGGCCCGCACCGCGGCGATCGCCGCACTCCAGCGGTTCACCGGCACCGGACTGATCGCGGTCGCCCTACCGGACCTGCCCGTGCCCGCCGCGGACGCCGGACCCTGGGCCGCCACCCCCGCCGTCGCGTTCGCCAGGGCCGTCGAAGCCGGACTGTCCGCGACCGACGACTCGGACGCCGCCTGGGAACGCGTACAGGGCCATCTGAGCAGGGAACTCAAGAGCCTCCAGGACACCCTGTCCCGGCACGGCCACTCGGCGTCCGCCCGGATGGTCGAGGACGGCATGGTGGTCGACATCGTCTACCAGGGACGCGAGCGGGCCGTACCGGAACTGGCCGGGGCGCTGGCCCTGGAGGTCGCCGAACTCACCCGCATCCTCTCGGCCCGGGAACGCGAGGTACTGGAAACCCACCTGATCACCGAAGTGGCCGGCACCCTCCAAGAGCTGATCGGCGCTGCGGAACGCCAAGTGCGCGACATGAACGCCGAGTTGGAGGAGCGACCCACCTCCACCGGCATGCGGCTGCGGCTGGTCTGGCGGGCGTCGCGCACGGCCCCCGCCGGTCTGGCCGAGGCCGGCCGACGCCTGCGCCAGTCGGCCGACGCCTGGAGCGCCGAGGACCGGGTGGCGGTGGGGGAGTTCCTCCAGGCGCAGATCGCCCGCCAACACACCGAGGACGCTTCGGGCAGCTGGCTCGAACACCTCTCCGCGGCACTCGACTACCGGTCCTGGCACGAGTTCGCCGTGGAACGCCACCAACACGGCCGGTGGGTCACCGCGACCGGCCCCGCCTCGGGCGGCGAACGGGTCCTCGCCGTCTCCGTCCCCCTGTTCGCCGCGGCCTCCTCCCACTACGCGACCGCGGGCAGCCCGTACGCCCCGCGCCTGGTCACCCTGGACGAGGCGTTCGCCGGGGTGGACGACGACTCCCGCGCCAAATGCCTCGGACTGCTGCACGCCTTCGACCTCGATGTGGTCATGACCAGCGAACGGGAATGGGCCTGCTACCCGCAGGTGCCCGGCATCGCCGTCGCCCAACTGTCGCGGATCGACGAGGTGGCCGCCGTCCTCGTCACCCGCTGGGAATGGGACGGCCACCGGGTCCGACCCGGCGTCGAACCCGCACGGACGCCGATCACCCTGCCCGAGCAGCGCACGGTGCAACCCGCGGGATCACCCGAAGGACCGGAGCCCCTGTGGACGTGACCCCCGGACCCGCCGGCGACACACCGCGCCTACGACGACTGCTCGGCGACCCCGGTCTCGACTGGTTCGTCACCCGGGCGCGCCGCCGCCTCGAACGCGGCCGACCGCTCACCGGCCCCGTTTCCCTGAGCACCCCCACCCCCGCACAGCGCGCGGCTGCCGAACGGCTGCTGGGCCGCACCCCCGGCACCGGACACTCGGTGTCGATCCGCCTGGAGGCGGTGGACGCCCTGCTGCGCCGCTCCGGCATCAGCCCGGACGGGCTGGCCGCCGCCGTCGCCCTGCTCACCGGGCCGGTCGTCTCCCGGGAAGCCGCCCGCGCCGCCGAGGAACGGGTCTGGCAGGAGGCGTACGCTCCGCTCGACCGGCTCGCGGTGGAGGTCCCCGGCTGCGCCGCATGGGCAGCCCGGGTCCGGGGCGACGGCCTGGTGCGCCGCCTCGCGGGCACGCCCGACGCGGCCCGCACCCTCCTGGAGCGGACCGTCGCCGCCCTGGGCCAGCTCCCCGCCGATCCACCGTTGTCCCTGGCCGCCTTCGCGGCCCGGACCTTCGGCAGCGCCCACGCTCTGGACGACGGCACCCCGCTGGCCACCCTCACCCTCTCCGGCGTCCGGGCGCTCACCGGGTTCGAGGACGGCACCGGAGCCGAGTGGCGGCGGGACGCCTGGGCATCGGCCGGACTGCTGCGCGACGCGCTGTCCTCGACCGTCCTCACCCTCAACCTCCGGGGCACCCCCGGCCTCGACTGGCAGGCCGACCAGGGCGAGCCCGCCGTGCTCACCCTGCGCCAACTCGTGCGCCACCCGCCCGCCGCCCGCACCGCGGTCGTCCGGGTCTGCGAGAACCCGGCCGTGCTCGCCGCCGCGGCCGACGCCCACGGCCCGGCCGCCGCACCCCTGGTCTGCCTCCAGGGACAGCCGTCCGCGGCGGCCCTCACCCTGCTGGGTCACCTCACCGACGGGGGGACGACCCTCCTGTACCACGGTGACTTCGACTGGGGCGGCCTGCGCATCGCGTCCGTCCTGCGGCGACGCGTGCCGTGGCGGCCCTGGCGCTACACCGCCGCCGACTACCGGGCCGCGGTGCTCGCCCGCCCCGAACGGCCACCGCTCACCGGCACGCCCGCCGACGCACCCTGGGACCCCGAACTGCCCATCGCCCTGGCCGAGTCGGGCGTCCGGGTGGAGGAGGAGACGGTACTGGAGGACCTGTTGTCCGACCTGGTCTGAGTCCGCAGTCGACGCCGTCGGGTCACTGCCGGGCGCTCGGGTCGGGGGTGAGCGGGGGAGGGGCCCAGCGGTCCAGCCGGGGCCGGGCGGAAGTGACGCCGTACTCGCCCTTGAGCCGCTCCGGGATGGCGTACTGCATCACCCGACCACGCGTCAGCGAACTGAGTTCGAACACACTGGTGTGGTGACCCAGCCGGTCCAACGCCCAGGCGGCGAGCGGAGACCGGTCCTCCAGGGCCTCCAGGACCCCGAGCAGCGCGGGAGCGGTCCGGATCGCGGAGTCCCACAGCGGCGAACGGGGCACTTGGAGCCAGTCGGCGCAGGTGTCCCCGACGAGGTAGCGGATCATGGCGGGCACCACCGGGTCGAAGACGGTTCCCGGCACGACCTCCTCGTACAGGTCGATGAGTTGCCGGGTGAGCCGGGCGCCCTCCGGCGAGGGGCCCATGTGGCGGCTCATGTACAGGTCGGAGAAGTGGCGGGCCTGCTCCAGGTTCTCGGGCATGTGGGCGAGGTCGATGCCGAGCATGGCGCCGACCACCCGCCAGGCGTAGAAGTAGGCGTCGGCGCCCTCGTTGGAGAGGTGGATGCCCAGCCGGTGCAGGGCGTCGAGGACCTGGATGGAGAACATCATCTGACCGCCGATCATGTCCTCCTGACAGATCGGCGTGCCCAGGCGTGCGACGTCCCAGAGGTTCTCCCGCTCCAGGTGGTGCCGGATCGAGGCGTGCAGCAGGCGGACCTTCTGGGCGGCCGGGATGAACCTGCTCCCGGCTTCGAAGGCGCCGGGCTGCATCAGGTAGACCGTGAACTGTCCGGTCTCCGCCATCCTCCGCGAGGGGTACTCCAGGGAATGGGTCGCGCTGAGCAGCTTCGCGATGTGCGGGACGACGTAGCAAGCGGGCATCGAGGCGAAGGACAGCGCCGTCGAGACGTGCACGTTGTTGTCGATGAAGAACAGCCGCGCCTTCTCCATCTCACCCCAGTCCACCCAGGACGGCGGCATCGCCGTCGCCTCCAGGTACTCCCGGGCCACGTCGGGTAGCCCCGGGGGCAGTTCCTGCCCCGCGGTGGAGAACCAGCGCATCAGCGTGTTGAACCTGCCCGCCTCCCCACGGGCGAAGAGTTCCGCGACCGTGGCGTCCGCCAACTCGTCGCCGACCAGCCGCAGGGCGTCGAGCGAACTCTCGGTGTACGGGGGAGTGGTCGGCCCGGCCGGTGCATCGGCAGCGTGGGGGTTCATGGGGGTGCTTCCTCTCGGGGATCGGAAGGGCGGTGCGCGGGACGGTCGCCGTGGTCAGGACGCGCGGGTCAGACAGTGCCGGGCCAGGTGGTGCAGGGCCTCGGCGGCGTGCGCGGGCAGCAGTCCCGCCCGTTCGCCGGCCGCCAGGGCGTCCGTGGCCGCCGCCGCCCGCGCGGTGATCAGCGCCTCGACCCCGCGGCGGGCCCCGGTGCGCTCCGCGATCGCCCGGAACCGGTCAAGATCCTCGGGCCCGATCTCGTCCCGTCGCCCCAACAGGACCTGGATCTCCTGCTGTTCGGCATCCGTCGCTGCCCGTCGCATCAGCGCCAGCAGGACCGTCGGCTTGGCGCCGCCGAGGTCGTCCAGATTGGACTTGCCCGTGCTGTCGGGCGCGCCGAACACGCCCAGCAGGTCGTCCCGCAACTGGAACGCCTCACCGAGCGGGACACCGTAGGCGCTGAACACCTCCCGCAGCGCCGGCGGCGCACCGCCCAGCAGGGCACCGATGTGCAACGGGTGCTCGACGGTGTACTTGGCGGTCTTGTACCGGACGATCTTCAGCGAGCCTTCCGGATCGGTCGCGACGGCGGGGCCCGGGCCGCTGCGCAGGACCTCCAGGCACTCCCCGGCGACCAACTCCCGGGCGAGCGTCGCCCACAGGGGGCGGGCCCGGTTGAGATAGGCGCTCGGCAGCCCGCAGTCGGTGAACAGCTGGCCCGACCAGGAGATCAGCAGATCGCCGGCGAGCAGGGCCAGGGCCCGCCCGGTGGCGCCCCGACCGGAGCCGCGCGTGAGCCGGTTCCGCGGCGGGGTCAGGGCCCGGTGCGCGGTGGGCACGCCGTGGCGCAGGGCGCTGCGGTCGATGAGGTCGTCGTGGACGACGGCCGCCGCGTGCACCAGCTCCACGCCCGCCGCGGCCCGCACGACGTCGTCCCCGTCCGCGCGCCCCGCCGCCCGCCAACCCCAGTAGCAGAACGCCGCCCGCAGCCGCTTGCCGTGGCCGACGATCGCCCGGAGCTGCTCTCCGAACGGTTTCAACTCCGGGTCCACCGCCTCCAGGAGGGCCGTCTCGCGCCGGACGAACGTCTCCAACTCGTGGTCGACCCTGGCCTTGAGCGCGCTCAGGGGCACGGACGGGGCGTCCGGGGTGCGCGGCTCCGCACCGGTGGCCCGCCCGGTCGCGGTGGCCGTCACCGGGTCGGATGCCCGGGTGCGCGGGAGGCGGCGTCCGTCGGCGCGGACTCCCGCGCCGCCGCACCGGCGCCGTCCGGGCCGGTGCGTTCCCGGGCCCGGTGCGCCAGGAGCTCCAGATGTGCCGGGGCGGACGCGGTGCGCACCGGGTCCAGCCCGCTGTTGCGGCCCCGCGCGAGGAGGTCCCGCCGCACATCGGCCGTCAGCTCACCCAGATCGGACCTGCCCAGCAGGGAGCGGACCCGGCGGAGCGCGTCCTCGGCGCGTTCCAGCACCAGGTCCACCGCTCCCGCCACCAGGAGAACCGCCTCGTCGGAGCGCCGTTCAGCGTCGTCCGGCCCGCTTCCGTGTTCCTGTGCCATGGTCTCCCCACCCGTGCGTCCGGCCCCGCCGCCCGATCCCTGAGGGACCCTCCGGGGCTGTTCGGGGACGAACTTCCCGCGGGCCGTACCGCTAAGCCGGAAGTCATCCGATCTGCTGTGGAACCCCTCGACTCCCGTACACGACAAGGGAACTCTGCTACCGCGCGACCCGCCCCGTACCCTCGGCGCACCCCTCCTGCGTGGTGCACACCACAACGAGCTGCGGGAACTCGGACGCCCGTGCGCACGACTACTGCTCGATGGGCCATTCGGCTACGGGGTCGACCTCGGGGAGGCAGGCGGACATGGGGGCGCTCAGCGCGCAACGGGCGCAGGACGGCGGGACGGACGACCGCGGTGGGGGCAGGGCGCTGACCGCCCTGCTGACCGTGGCCATGGCACTGTCCATGCTGCAACTGTTCCTGCTCGGCGTCCTCGGCCCGCGCCTCATGGACGACCTGGACGTCTCGGCGACGGTGCTGGGCCTCACCACGACGATCGGCTTCGGGACGGCCGCCGTGCTGTCTCCGGTCGGTGGCCGTGTGGTGGACCGCATCGGCCCGCGCCGGGCGTTGGTGGCGCTCCCCCTGATCACCGCGGTCGCCCTCGCACTGATCGCGTCCGCCCCCGGCGCGGGGCTCCTGCTCGCGGCGGTCGCCCTGGGCGGGCTGCCGCAGGCGTTGGCCAACCCGGCGACGAACAAGGCCATCCTCGCGGTCGTGCCGCCCGCCCGACGGGGCGCCACCACAGGACTGAAGCAGTCGGGCGTCCAACTCGGCGCCTTCGCGGCCGGGTTGCCGCTCGCCGCGCTGGCCGCTTCGGTGGGCTGGCGCGGCGCGGTGTGGGCGGCGGCCGGCCTGGCCGTGCTCGTCGCCGGCTGGGCGGCGCGCGTCCTGCCGCCCGACCCCCCGCCGCCGACCACGGCGGGACCCGCCCGGTTCCTCCCGCGCGGACACGTCGCCTGGCTCGCGGTGTTCTCCCTCTTCCTCGGCAGTGGCATCGCCTCGGTCAACACCTATGTGACCCTGTTCGGGGACGAGCGGCTCGACCTGGGGCCGACGGCCGCCGGGGCGCTGGTGGCGGTCCTCGGAGTCGCCGGCATCGCGGGCCGCATCGGCTGGTCCAAGGCCGCCCGACCGGACCGCGCGCACTGGCTGCCGGGCGGGCTCGCCCTCGGGTCCGTCGGCGCGGCGCTGCTGCTGGCGGCCTCGGTGCACGCGATGCCCCTGGCGTGGGTGGCGGCGGTGGCCGTCGGAGTGTTCGCCGTCTCCGGCAACGCGGTGTCCATGGTGCTCGTGATGCAGCGCGCCGCCCCGGGGCGCGCCGGGCAGGACTCCGCGCTGGTCGCCGCCGGCTTCTTCGCCGGCTTCGCGGTCGGGCCCCCGCTGTTCGGGCCGCTCGCGGAGGCCGGCCACTACGGAGCGGGCTGGCTGCTGGTGGCCGCGGAGTTCACGGTCGCCGCCGGCGTGGCGTACGCCTGGGCGATGCGTGACGGTCGGATCGCCGCCGGGACCACCTCGTGAGCGCCCCGGAGCAGGCCCTCGCCCAGGTGCTGGACCGGGTCCTGGTCACCCGGAAGGAAGTCGGGGAGCGCTTCCCCCTGTTCGCCGATCCGGACACCGGACGGTGGACTACCACCGGCCGCGGATCGTGGACCGGAGGTTTCTGGGCCGGTCTCCTGTGGCTACGGTCCCGTTGGACCGGAGCCGAGGACGACCGTGTCGCGGCGTCGGCCGTCACCCGTCGACTGGCCCCTTGGGCGTCGGCCGACACCGTGACGCGAGGGCTCATCCTCTGGTACGGAACCGCGCTCGCCGAGGGGGACGCGGAAGCGGCGGCGCTGCGCGCGCGGGCCGCCGAGGCATGCCTCGCCGCGGTGGACCCGCGGCTCGGGATCGTGCCCTGGGGGGCGGCCCTGGGCGGCGACCGGGAGCAGGCCCGGGCGGACGGCGTGCCCGGTACGGTGCAACTGCTGGCAGCCGCCGGGGCCGGGGGCGGTGCGGCGGCGGCCTCGCACCTGCACCGGCACCTGGACCTCTGCGTGGGGAGCCATTCGGGCGTCGGGGGCCGCGTGAGCTTCGGGGACGCCCTCGGCGCACCGCTGCGGCCCGCCTGGCGGCACACCGGGGCGGGGTGGGAGCCCTGCGCCGATCCGCCGCCCGGGTGGAGCCGGGGCCGCGCCTGGCTCCTGCTGGCGGTCGCCGACGCCTTGGGCCGCCCCGGGGAGGCCGACTGGCGTCCGGACGAGCTGGCCGGCGCGCTGCGCCGACTCCTGACCGACGGCGGGGCGCTCGTGCCGCCGGCCGACGACGCACTGCCCGGGGGGCCGCGCGACACCTCGGCCGCGGCGATCACCGCGGTCGCGCTGCTCAAGTTGGCCCGGGTGCCGGGGCAGGAGGCCGAGGGGCACGGGGAGCGTGCCGCGGCGATCCTGGACCGGCTGGTCGCGGGTCACCTGAGCGGGGCGGGCGGGGAGCGTCCCGCGGGCATGCTGCTCGACGGGTGCTATGACGCGGAGCGCGGTACTGCGGTGCGGCACGAACTCGTGTGGGGGGACTTCTTCTTGGCGCTCGGGCTCGCGGGGCGCTGTGGGGTGGTCGACCTCGGGGAGGTCTGATCGTCCCGTGCGTGGTGCGTGGTGCGTGGTGCGGTGCGGGTGCGCTGGGGTTGCCCGCGCCGTTCCCCGCGCCCCTTCGGGGCACTTCCGTGCGGGTGCGCCGTTCTGTGCGGGTGCGCTGCGCGATTGCACCGTTCCCCGCGCCCCTTTCGGTACGTCCACCTGCGGGGTGCGCTGTCGCGTGCGGGTGCGTCGTGGTTCCTCGCGCCCCTACGGGGGCTGCTCCTGAGGGGGATCCGCCGGCCTGGGTGCCCCGATAGGGGCGCGGGGAACTGCCCGACAGCGGAACGCACCTGTGCGTAGCAGCGCAGCCGTTGGTGCCCGCCCCTGCCGGGGTCCGCCGTGGGGGACACGGAAACGGGGCCCCGGCAGGGACGGAGATCAGGGCCCCGGTCACCGGGGCGGGTGGCAGTGGCGACCGGGGCCGAGGGCGACGAACCGCCCCCCTTCCCTCGGGCCGCGTGGCGCGCACGACGAACCGAGGGGAGTGCCGCCCCGTGAGTTTCCGCAGTGCTGTACGGGGAGCACTGCCACACGGAGCGGGGGTATGGGTGATTGGGTGGTCCGCCCACCTGTCTGTGGGGGATCAGTTGGGCGGGGAGTCCTCGGGGTCCGACACGCGCCCACGTTCGAACATGCGCCGGTACGCGCCATTGGTTGCCATCAAGTGCTCGTGCTCCGGATCGAGCAGATCGAAGGAGCACGTTCCCGGGTGGTCGACATACAGCGTGCATCGATCGTCCGCGCCGGGCGGGGCACCGTTCCCGCGCGCGCAGTCCCGCAACACGACAACCGACTCCGGGTCCCGTCCGTCCGCCCACTGGGCCCACACCGTCTTGGGGGGCTCCATGTCGAGAAATCGCACCGCAGCGGCGTGCAGACCCCGGTGGTCGTCCTCCAGTTCACAGCGCGGATGCGTCATGACCTCCATGTCGTCATCCGGCGCGGCTGCAATGAGCGCGTCTAGGACCAACAGCGGGGGCATCAAGGTAGCGGCCCCACACAGCCTCACGTCGTCACCCCCGGCAACACCCCTGGGTCGACGTCGCCCGGCGGGTCCCACTGCACCACGTCGAACGACAGCCGGTCGTAACGTCGGTGCCCGGTCAGCCGCATATGTTCCTCGGCCCAAGCAAGCGCACCATCCGGCGTTGCGTGCACCGGCCGCACGGACGGGGACGCACCACACAGCGGGTTCCCCGACACACACGCGATGTGGACCCAAACCCCCTGGTCCTCCAACCGTGTCAACGTCCACTCGAGGTCGAACAGTCTGGTCACCCTCACACCGAACCCCCGTTCTTTCGAGGGGCGTTGACCTTGATCGGAGCGGGCGGAAGCAGACCGGCATGGGGCTCGGACGCCACCCCTCTTCCGGATAGTTGCCGCTCGACGGTCGCCAGTTCCGTCGGGGTCGGCGCGCGTACGGCTCCGGGCTCGGCTTCCCACTCGCACCCGCCACCCACGGGGCGAAGCATGAGGCGGGGGCCGCTCTTGCCCATGAACCGGCCGATCCTGCCCCGCGCGTCCACCAGCAACGTACCCGGCGTCGGCCCGGCGTCGCCCTCTCCGGAAGGCTCGTCGGCGTCGGCGGTGAGCGGTATCCCAGCCGCAGCGTCAGCGAGCGCTCGATACCGAGCACGGGCGGCAGGACTGCGTCCAACTGGGGTCATGCCGAGGATGCTAGGAATGCAAGAGGCGATCTGTCTGTGGCACTTCGACTACTTACAGTGCCGAAGTGCCACAGGCGAAACGCCTCAGAGCTGAAGGTTCAGCACATCCGCCATTTGCCGCATCTGCGGAGTCAGCGAACGCCGACCGTTGACGACGGCCCTCAGCGCATCCCTGGCCGGAGTCTGGTTCGGGAACCACTCGGGCGAACGGCTTTGGACCTTGCTCAACTTGTCGAAGGCTTCCGCGAAATGCCCGAGTCGGGCGTGAGCGTTGGCCACATCAAGTCCATGCCGACTCCGAACACTGGCCGAAGGGCGCACACTGTAGCGAGGCACCTGCGCCGCAAGCGCCAGCGCCAAATCGGGCTTGTTGTTGACCAACGCGTCCTCAACAGTCAACAGGCGGACAGTAGTTGGGCCGAAGGACCGAACGGTCTCGTGCCCAACCTCGATCTCATGCCCAATGGCAGCCGCAGCGCTTCGGGCGAGCTTCTTCATGTCTGCCGCAACGCAGGGTTGGTTGTTGCGGATGGCGGCGCCGGACGCACGCAAGAGCATCAACCCCCAGGCACCTAGTTCGGACTCCGTGGCGCGGCTGATCCGGGGTTCCAGGTCATCTGCCCACTGTGTTGCGAGGTTCAGGGCTTCGTCTAGACGTCCTTGCCGCATCATGAGCCAGCACAGCGTGTTGATGCTTGCCGACCCTTCCAATCGGTCTCGGGCATCCGACAGCGAGCGTCGAAGCGCCAGCTCCGCGATGTCAAACTGACGTGTGTGTGTGAGCGCACCGGCTGTCAGTTGGAGGATCTTGACACGCAGCCCCCGACCGTTGTCGTCAAGCGCGTCGGCGTCCCTCAGTAGACCAGGCAGCAGGTTCGCCAACTCGGCGAAGCGGTGGTCGCGGTAGAAGACGGCCGCACCCTCGAAGACGGCCGCAAGTCCTTCTGGTGTGGAAGCGTCGTCAGGCTCCAGCGCAGGCGGACGAAGTAGCTCAGCACGCACCGGGGCCCACAACTCTCTTGCCCCACTGACTGGGCCGTCTTCGGCCCGCTCGGCAACTAGCGACATGGTGGGCACGCGCAACGTCCTAGCGAGGGCATGGAGCGTTTCCATCCGCACCCCCACCCGGTCTCCCTGTTCAAGCTTCCGGATCGTGGAGATGGAGACTCCGGAGTGTTCGGCTAGCTCCTTTTGCGTGAGCCCACGAAGCTTCCGGGTGCCCTTGACGGTCTTCCCCGCGTACGTCATGCATTCAGCGTACGACTTCGGCATCCGAGCCGTCACGGAGTGCGATGCCCCTGACGCAAGAGCCCACAGTGAAGCGGCGCGGCCTACGGACCTCAAAGGCACGCCTCTGCCCCCTGCTGTTCCGCCCCCGGCGCGGCAGGGCTGAACAGCTATCCGGCCTTGGCCACTGCGCGGCAGCTGCTGCTCCCCCCCCCGCAACCGTGGCCGGTGGCGCGGTCGCCTCACGATCTTGACCCTGTGGCGGCGTGGGTACGGCGCCCGGCCCGGTGTGCGCCTGGCGGCCGGCGTCGTCGCCGCGGCTGTCCACCCCCTCTCCCTGCTGCCTGGTCTACAGGATTTGGTCTCCAGCCGCGGACGGCTGACGGGGTGTCACGTATACCGCTCAGCGATGCCGGTCTGAGCCGCAATCCGCAGGCATGTCGGCCGTGGCACGTCCGGGCTGGAGGCGAGAGTCCATGGTGAGCCTCCGGGGTCGCGGTGGGTGAGGCTGGGTTTCGGCGTCCGAACGATCGGCGCGGACATGCCAGACGGCCGGTCGGGACGAACGCGAACCTCTTCTGCTCCGCGTGGTTCCGTGCGGGTGATGCGCCTTTTCGGGGCCCCTTTTCCGTTGCGTGGAAGGGCGTTTTATGGCCTGCTCGATGGGTCTGTACGGTCCCGTTCATGGACGGGAAATTTCAGACGGCCGAAAGGCTTGTTGCTGCCCTGCGCGCCGGTGAAGTGACGTCGGCGGAACTGACCGACGAGACGATCGCGCACATCGAGCGGGAGGACGGGGCGATCAATGCGATCTGCGTGCCGGACTTCGACCGTGCACGAGCCGCCGCCCGCGCCGCCGACCGGGCGCGCGCCCGCGGTGCGGACCTGCCGCTGCTCGGCATTCCGGTGACGGTCAAGGAGTCCTACGACATCGCTGGACTACCCACGAGTTGGGGCATGCCGTTACACCGGAACCACCGGCCGGCCGAGGACGCGGTGCAGGTGTCGAGGCTCAAGGCCGCGGGCGCGGTGGTGCTCGGCAAGACCAATGTGCCCTTCGGACTGCAAGACATCCAGAGCTTCAACGAGATCCACGGCACCACCAACAACCCGTGGAATCACGAGCGCACCTCGGGCGGCTCCTCCGGCGGATCAGCGGCAGCCCTGGCGTCCGGATTCGGCGCGCTGTCCATCGGTTCCGACCTCGCCGGTTCGCTGCGCACCCCCGCGCACTTCTGCGGCGTGTACGGGCACAAGCCGACACTCGGACTGGCGGCGACCCGCGGCATGAGCGTGCCGCCGGGACCGCCCTTGCCGACTGAACCCGACCTGGCCGTCGTCGGCCCGATGGCGCGCAGTGCCCGCGACCTCATGCTCCTGCTCGACGTCATGGCCGGACCCGACCCGTTGACGTCCGGTGTGGCGTACGACGTGACGTTGCCACCCGCGCGCCACGAACGGCTCCGCGACCACCGGGTCCTGGTCCTCGACGAACATCCGCTGGTGCCGACCGGGTCCGCGGTGCGGGCGGGTGTGGACCGGGTGGCCGAGGTGCTCGTCGAGGGCGGCGCCCGGGTCGAACGGCACAGCGCGCTGTTGCCCGATCTGGCCGAATCCGCCCTGCTCTACGCAGAGTTGCTGTTTTCGAGTTCCGTCGCCCGGTTTCCCGTCGAACCGTACGAGCAGCTGCGGAGCCGCGCCGCCGGACTGGGTGCGGACGACCGGAGCCTCGACGCGGCGCGGCTGCGCGCCATGGTCTTCAGCCATCACGACTGGATGGAGGCGAACGGCCGTCGTGAACTCCACCGCCACGGCTGGCGGCAGTTCTTCGCCGAGTTCGACGCCGTGGTGTGTCCCGTCACGCCCACTCCCGCGTTCCCGCACGACCACGGACCCGATCCGAGGGAACGCCGGATCGACATCGACGGCGTGGACTACCCGTACTTCGACCAGCTCGCCTGGGCCGGTCTGGCCACCATGCCCGGTCTGCCCGCCACCGCCGTGCCCGCGGGCCGGTCCCCCGAGGGCCTGCCGGTGGGGGTGCAGCTCATCGGCCCGATGTTCGAGGACCGCACCCCGCTGCGGTTGGCCGACCTGCTGGAACAGCGGATGGGCGGCTTCCAGGCACCGGAGTAGGGCTACCCCCCGCCCGACCGCGTCAGGGAGCGGGTTCGGCTCGGCGGAGGGCGCGGAACACCTCCGGGGTCGTCCACCCGCGCAACGTGGCGTGAACCGTCGAGTGGAAGGCGGCCTCGGCCGTGCCGGCGTCCAGGGCCCCGGCCAGTTCGAGGGTCACGAGCCCGTGCAGGGTCCCCCAGATGGACACCGCGATCGACGTCGTTTCGCCGGCGAGGACGGACGCGGTCAGGGCGCGGTCGATCGCCGCGAGGAGTGGACGGATCGGGTCCGCGGCACCGACCGCCCCTGACGGGTCGAAGGACTGCACACCGCCGAACAGCACCGTGTACAGGTGGCTGTGTCCGCGCCCCCAACGGCGGTAGGCGACGGCCAGTGCGTAGAGGTCGGCGAGGGGGTCCGCGGAGGGGCGCACCGTCGCCAGGTCCTGGAACAGGCCGGCGACGGCCCGGTCACGCACCGCACCGATCAGTCCGTCCTTGCCGCCGAACAGCGAGTACACCGCCGTCGTTGACGCCTCGGCAGCAGCGGCCACGGCGCGGACCGTGACCGACTCCCGCGGACCCGTGGCGAGCAACTCGGTCGCGCACGCCACGAGTCGCTCCCTGACCGCCTCGTCGTTCGTTCTGGGCCTACCCACGACCAGCAGCCTACCGTCTTTGATAACGTCGTTTTGAAACGCCGTTCTGAAACTGTCGGAGGTTCACCGTGCCCACGTCCGCCATGCGTCCGGTCCGCTTCACCGGACGCTTACTGCTGGCCCTGGTCGCCGTCGCGGCGCTCGTCGTCGTCTTCCTCGCGCTGATCGCCCTCACGGACGGGGCGGGTTCGGGGCTCGTCGCGTGGCTGACGACCCTCGGATCGGGGTCCGCCCTCGCCGTGTGGCGGGGGCGACGACACCGTGCTCGGCCGGCGCGGCTGGTGCCGTTCCTGCCGGTGCTGGTCGCGGCGGCGTTGACGGCATCCGTCTGCGTCCCGACCGTGCCGACCACCCGGCAGTACCCGCCCGCCCTGCCCTTCGTCACCACGCAGCACTGGGACCTGGCCACCGGCAGCCGGGTCGCGGTGTACCACTACCCGCCCGCGAACGCCGGCGCCCGGCACCCCGTCCCGCTGGTGTACGTGGGCGGCGGACCGGTGCGCGGCATCTCGGTCATCGACCACCGGTTCCTCCAACTCCTGGCGCGCCAGGGCTACGACGTCTACGCCTACGAACAGGCCGGTGGCGGACGCAGCGAGCTGCTCCCCATGGGGCAGTACACGATCTCCCGGTCGGTCCGCGACCTCGCCGCCTTCGCCGACCGCCTGGACAAGGGGAAGGTCGACGTACTCGGATTCTCCGCGGGCGGGGCCGTGCTCACCCGGGCCCTGGCCGACCCGCGGGTGGCCGCACGCCTGCACCGGGCGGTCATCGCCGAGCCCGGCCCCATGGACGGCCCCACCGCGCGCATCAACGGGCACAAGGGCCGCACCTCCGCACGTGACCTGGCGCCCGCCGTGTCCGGACCGCGATCGACACGTGTTCCCCGCTACGCCGTGGCGTTCGGCTTCATGCGACTCGGTCTCCTCACCCCGGACACCGGGCTCATCGGACAGGCCGAAGGCGACAACGCCTTCACCGCCGCGGACCTCGGCAGCGACACCGCGTCCGCCTACTGCGCACGCGACGCGCACCGCATCCCCGTCGAGGACACCGCACAGAACTTCTCCTTCAGCCCTGCGGCCAGCCTCCGCGTCCAGCAGACGATCCGGGACTCACCGTCCGTCGCCCCACGTTTGAGGCGCTCCCGGGTCCCGGCGATGCTGATGATCGCGGAGTGCTCCTCCCAGGTCCGTCAGTGGGCGACCGCCGTCCTCGCGGGTGCTCCCGCCGTTCAGCGGACGCAGTTCATGCCCGGAGTCGGGCACCGCATCTGGAACGGCCTGGACGACAACAACGACCGGGCCGCCGCCGTCATCACGGCGTTCCTCCAGGACGAGCCGGCGCCCCTGCCGAACCGCCCGACCCGTGAGGAGATCCCCACGTTCTTGCGCGACCGCGACTGATCACTCCGTGCGGGTGCGCGTCGGTTGCCCGCGCAGTTCCCCGCGCCCCTATCGGGGCACCCCAGGCCGGCGGATCCCCCTCAGGAGCAGCCCCCGTAGGGGCGCGAGGAACGGCGCGAGCAACCACGACGCCCCCGCACGCGACAGCGCACCCCGCAGGTGGACGTACGGAAAGGGGCGCGGGGAACGGCGCAATCGCGCAGCGCACCCGCACAGAACAGCGCACCCGCACGGAAGCGCACCGAAGGGGCGCGAGGAACTGCGCGAGCAACCACGACGCCCCCGCAGCCGAGCACGCACCGCAGGGAGCAGCCCCCGTAGGGGCGCGGGGAACGGCGCGGGCAACCCCTGCGCACCCGCACGGACTCCGCGACCAACCCGCTACGCCCCCGCGGGGAGAGCGAACGCGCCGCCAGGACCGAAGACGAGCCGCGCGAAGTTCGCGGCGATACGCCCGTGCCCCGCCCCATCGGGATGAAGCCGATCGGGCAACGGCAACTCGACGTGGTCCCCCTCCCCGTAGAGCTCACGCCCGTCGAGGTAGTACAGGTGCGGATCCTCAGCGCTCCGCTCCGCGACGACCCGAGCGAGCACCTCACGGATGACGCCGAGCGTCAACCGCCCGGCCGCGCGTTCGGCCGGGTCGCCCGAAGCCCGGAACCGCTCAGCGCCGTCAGCCCCGAAGTCCACCACCAGCGGCCCGGGCGTGTCCTCGTGGATCGGGCACAGCACGGCGGAGACGACCAACAGGGGCGTGGTCGGGTGCCCTTCGCGCAGGGTGTCCAGGAAACCGTGGACGGCCGGGGCGAAGGCGCGCAGGCGCATCGCGTCGGTGTTGACGAGGTTGATGCCGATCTTGACGCTGATCAGGTCCGCGGGTGTGTCCCGCATCGCACGGGCGGTGAACGGGTCCAGCAGCGCACCACCGCCGAACCCCAGGTTGACGAGTTCCACGCCGCCCCGGGCGGCGGCCCGGGCCGGCCAGATGGCTGTCGGCCGGGTGGCGTTCGAGCCGTGGCTGATGGAGCTGCCGTGGTGCAGCCACACCCGGCGCCCACCGGCCGGTGCCGGCGCGACGGGGGCATCGGTGCGCAGCGCGATCAGCTCGGTGACCTCGTTGTGGGGGAGCCAGATCTCGATGTCCTTGGCGCCCGGGGGCAGTCCGGCGAACCGGGCGGTGCCGGGTGGCCCCTCGACCAGTTCGGCGGACCCGGTGGCCAGGTCGACCGTGCGGACCCGGCCACCTGGCACCGTCGCCCGACCCATGGGGTGGCCGCCGACCAGGAGCTCGTACACGCCGTCCGCGGGCGTGGGGAACCCGTGGTAGGCGCGTTTGGTGGGGAGGGTGTCGAGCTCGACGGTGGTGGCCCGGGTGCGGAACACCAGCCGCACGCCGGACGGTTGGGCCTCGGCGACGGCCAGTTGTGCGTCGGGGATCTGTCGGCGGGCCGCGGCGGGCAGCCGGTGCGGCAACAGCCCGTGCACCGTGTGCTCCACGTCGAGGGCGCCGCGCAGCAGGTCCGCGGTGACGGGGGTGGTGATCAAGTCGTGCTCGTCGTTCATGGAGTCGGTCAGCCCGTTCGATCGCGGTGTCGGGTGGGGGGCGGGGAACATCGGCGGCTCAGCACGCGGCCCGGCCGCGCAGCAGGGTGTCGAGGGAGTCCACGATCCAGGTCCAGGACTGCTGCGGGTCGACGGCGGTGTGGCTGAAGCCGCCGCTGGCCTCCAGGCTGATGTAGCCGTGGAAGACGCTGCCCAGCATCCGTACCGCGTGGGTCTCGTCCTCTTCCGCCAGGTCGTAGCCCCGCAGGATCGCCCGTGTCATCTGAGCGTGCCGCACCCCGGCACTGGCCGCCGCCGTCTCGGGATCGAGCCGGAGACGGGCGGCGGCGTAGCGGCCGGGGTGTTCCGCGGCGTAGCCGCGGTAGGCGTCCGCGAACGCGGCGAGCGCGTCCTTGCCGGCCCGGCCGGCCAGGGCGGCGGCGACCCGGTCGGCGAGTTCTTCGAGGGCGAACAGGGTGATCCGGGTCTTGAGCTCCTGGGAGTTCTTCAGGTGTGAGTACAGACTCGCCACCTTGACGTCGAACTGGCGGGCGAGCGCGGAGACCGTCACCTGGTCGAAGCCGACCTCGTCGGCCAGTTCTGCCCCCGCGCGCGTCAGTCGTTCCAGGGTGACCCCTGCTCGAACCATTACCGTCCTCCCATTTGGCGATAGCTATTATGCATTTGCCTAAAAGGTGTAGGCAAATGAGCCTATCGCTAGGAGGCGGGCCCCGCCAGCGGACGGCCCGTCGAGCGGCCCGTCGTCGAGCGGTCCCGTCTCAGACGGCTTCCGTGACCCCGACGGTGCCCGCGGTCTCGGTCCCGGCTCCGGTCCCGGCCTCGACGGCGGCGGGCGCGGGGGGCGCGTAGTCGCGCAGTACGCGACGGGCCACCGAGGTGATGTGCAGCTCGTCCGGGCCGTCCAGGATGCGGGCGGCCCGCCCGGTGCGCAGCAGTGCGGGCAGCGCGCTGTCCGGCCCGAGCCCCGCGGCGCCGTGCACCTGGATGGCGGCGTCCGTCACCTGCTGGAGCATCCGGGCCGCCGCCACCTTGGCGAGCCCGACCTCGGTGCGGGCGTCCTGCCCGGCGTCGATCAGCGCCACCGCCTCGTGCACCAGGGGGCGGGTCGTGCGCAGGGCGAGCAGTGCGTCGAACACGTGCTGCTGGACGAGTTGGTGTCCGGCGTGCGGACCCCGTGAGCCGGTCCTGGTGACGGCCCGCTCGCACATCAGGTCGAAGGCCCGCTGAGCCTGGCCCAGCCACCGCAAACATCGCAGGGTGCGCCCGAGTTGGAGGCGTTCGCCCGCGATGGTGAGGGCCTGCCCCGGTGCCCCGATCACATGGTCGGCGGGCACGGTGACCCCGTCGAGGGCGATCTCCCCCTGTCCCGCCGCGCCGAGCACGGTCAGCTCCCGGACCTTCCGGAAGCCCGGGGCGGTGGTGGGCACCAGGAGCAGGGAGAGGCCGTCGCGGTCGCCCGGTGCGCCGTCGGTGCGGGCGAGGACGGTGACCAGGTCCGCGTGCTGGACCCCGGTGACGAACCACTTGCGGCCGGTGACCCGCCAACTCCCGTCCGCCTGCTGCTCCGCACGCGTCCCCGTGCCGAACGGGTCGGTCCCCGGAACGTCCGGCTCCGTCATCGCGTACGCGCTGCGCAGTTCCCCGGCCACCAGTCGTTTCAGATAGCGGTCCCGGACGGCGGGCGTCCCGTGTCGGGTCAGCATGCGCACGTCCAGCAGGGTGGAGGAGCCCAGTGCGGCCGGACCGTGATCGCTGGCGCCCTCCGCCTCCGCCCACTGCGCGTACCGGCCGAACGTCAGTCCGCCGCCGCCGAGTTCCTCCGGTAGGGGCAGCGCCCACAGTCCCGACTCCCGTGCCTCCTGGCGCAATTGCGCCAGTGCGGCGGTGGCGGCGGGCCCGCCCGTGTCCAGTACGGGTTCCTGAGGGATCACCTGCATGCGGACGAACCGGTCGATCTCCTCCCGCACATGGGTCACATCACGGGGGGAATGCGGGTAATTGACGCTTGTACGGTCTTGACTCGCCATGTCTTTCCTCTACCTGCCGGGAACCTTGGGGAACGTCTGTCCGACTGTCTCTCCGTGGAACGGGTCGGGCGCGAGCCCCGCCGAGTTCCCCGCGATCGACACGACCTCGGGCACGGCCGTCGCCGCGCCCGGAGAGGAGAGACATGGCGTCACGCGTCACCACGAGGGTGGGCAAGCCACTCGACGCGCTCCGCTTCGACACCTCGGGGCCGCCGCAGATCATGGACGTCGTCGCCGACCACCTGCGTCGCCTCGGCGCCCACGCCGACCCCTCCGGGCCGTGGGACACGGCGAGCGGCCGGGTGGTGCTGTCGGGCGCCGGCTTCACCCCGGTCCTCGCCCGCGCGCTGTGGGCCGCACCCGACAGCGGGCTCGTCGACGAGGCCACCGTCCAGGCGGCCACCGGAGTGATGGCCGTGCACGGCCGTCGCGACGGGAGCCCGCGCGGGCTGGCCGTCGACTGGCTGGCCACGGTGACGGGCGTCCTCACCGTCCAAGGGCTCCTCGCCACGATGCTCGGCCAGGCCCGGGGCGGCACGGCCGACCGGGTCACCACCCGCGCCGACCTGGCCGGCCTGCTCACCGTCTCCCAGTACCTCGCAGCGGCCGACGTGGAGGAGGAGGAAGCCACCGAACTCGCCCCGGGCGGACCCCCGTTCACCTCCGAAGACGGAGTCCTCTTCGAGCTGGAAACCCTGGACCCCGGCGCTTGGGCCACCTTCTGGCGGGCCCTCGAAGCCCCCGGTGACGCGATCCGCGCGGGCTGGCGGCCCTTCCAGTTCCGCTACGCCACCGCCTGCGCGCCCTTCCCGCAGGCCCTGCACACCACCACCCGGGCCCACGGCTTCGACGGGATACGCAGGGCCGCCGCCCTCGCCGGAGCGGACGTCTGCCGGCTGCGCACCCTCAAGGAGCGGGCCGCGGAACACGACGGCGCCGACCCGTGGAAGCTCACCCCGCTCGCAGCGGGCGACCCCCGTGACGCCGGGAGCCCCGCCCCCGACCGACCGTTGGCCGGGCTCACCGTGCTGGAGGCGGGCCGCAGAATCCAAGCCCCGCTCACCGCGCACCTGTTGGGCCTCCTGGGCGCCGAGGTCATCCGGATCGAACCCCCGGGCGGCGACCCGCTGCGCGGCATGCCCCCGGCCTGCTCCGGGATCTCCGCCCGCTGGCTCGCCCTCAACCGGGGCAAGCAGGCCGTCGAGATCGACATCAAGGACCCCGCCGACCGGCTCCGGCTGCGGGACCTGGCGTCCCGGGCGGACGTCTTCCTGCACAACTGGGCCCCGGGCAAAGCGGCCCAACTCGGCCTGGACTCCGGCGACCTGAGCCGGGCCAACCCCGCGCTGGTGTACGCGTACACCGGTGGTTGGGCGGACCGCGTCGACGACCCGCCGATGGGCACCGACTTCATGGTCCAGGCCCGGACCGGGGTCGGCGAGGCGGTCCGTCCCGAGGGCGAGGCCCCGGCCCCCAGCCTGATGACCCTGCTCGACGTGCTCGGCGGCCTCCAGGGCACCGAAGCGGTCCTCGCCGGCCTGCTGATGCTCGAGCGCACCGGTCGGGGCGTGCGCGTGGACTCCTCCCTGCTCGGCGCGGCCGACACCCTGACCGCCCCCGCCCTGCGCCGGGCGACCGAAGGCGGCGACCCCCGGCAGCCCGAGGGCTTCCGCCGTCCCCTGCCCACCGCGGACGGCTGGGTCGCCCCCAGCGACGACGGCGCAGCCGCCGCGGCCGACCACGACCTGACCGGGCTCACCACGAACGACGCCCTGAACCGGCTGCGCGACCACGGTCTGACCGCCACGCGGGTCACCACCGACCTCGCCGACCTGCGCGACGACCCCCGCTTCCCCGGCTCGATCGGCCGGGACGCCCACGGTGCCCCCACCGTTCCCGAACCCTGGAGCTTCGCATGAGCATCGAAATGCACGATCTGCTGCCCGCCGAACTCCGCCGGTCCTGGGCGACCGACGGGACGACACCCGACCTCGATCTGTACAGCCTCTTCCGGGCGCGGATGATCGCCGATCCGCACCGCACCGCCGTCATCGACGACAAGGGAAAGTTCTGTTACACCGCACTGGACCGCAAGGTGCGATGTCTGGCCGCCGGCCTCAGAGACCTGGGCATAGGCCCGGGCGACGTGGTCGGCGTCCAGCTGCCCAACCACCGCACCGCGGTCATCGCCGACCTCGCGCTCGCCGCCCTCGGCGCGGTGGCCCTGCCCTTCCCGGTGGGCCGTGGCAGCCGTGAGGCGGAGTCCCTGCTGCGGCGCGCGCAAGCCGTGGCCGTGATCGCGGCCACCGAGCACCGGGGCGCCCGACACGCCGCGGACCTGCACGCCCTCGCCGCCGAACTCCCCGGCCTGCGCCACGTCATCGCCGCGGGAACGGGCACCGCCCCCGAGGGAACGATCCCCCTGTCGCAGCTGACCCGGTTCGACGCCACCGGATTCGTCCCGTACCGGCCCGACCCCGACAGCGCGGCCCGCATCCTGGTCTCCTCCGGTTCCGAGGCCGAGCCCAAGATGATCGCCTACTCGGCCAACGCCCTCGCGGGCGGGCGCGGCAACTTCCTCGCCTCGCTCATCCCCGGTGACACCCCGCCGCGTTGCCTGTTCCTGGTGCCGCTGGCCTCCGCCTTCGGCTCCAACGGCACCGCCGTCACCCTCGCCCGCCACGGCGGCACCCTGGTCCTGATGGAC
This sequence comes from Streptomyces sp. NPDC127068, assembly GCF_042724695.1. Classification (NCBI taxonomy): domain Bacteria; kingdom Bacillati; phylum Actinomycetota; class Actinomycetes; order Kitasatosporales; family Streptomycetaceae; genus Streptomyces; species Streptomyces sp. NPDC127068. Next base: position 173,639 of record NZ_JBHXEN010000003.1, read on the forward strand.
CACTTCACCCCCGAGGCCGCCCTCGCGGCGATCCGGGAGCACCGGCCGACGCACGTGCTCGGCGTCCCCACCATCGTCCGGATGATGCTCGACCGCCTGGAGGGCGAGACGGCCGGCGCCGACGCGACGGACGGGGAGCCGCTCCCCGCGCCGACGGCGCTCATCCTCGGCGGCGCCCCGCTCGACGAGCCGACCGCCGCCGCGGCGGCCGAGGCGTTCGGCTGCGCGGTCGTCAACCTCTACGGCTCCGCGGACGGCGTCAACTGCCACACCGGCCTGGCGCAGCGCACCCCGCCCACCAACGCCTCCGGCGTGGTCGCCGGGCGCCCCGACCCCCGGGTCGCCGACATCCACGTCACGGACCCCGACACCCACGAGCCGCTGCCGGACGGCTCGACCGGGGAGATCGTCGCCCGTGGGCCGATGACCCCGCTGTGCTACGTGGGGTCGCCCGAGCTGAACGCCCGCTACCGCACCGCCGACGGCTGGGTGCGCACCGGTGACCTCGGCTTCCTGGACGAACAGGGCGTGCTGCACGTCGTCGGACGGCTGAAGGACGTCGTCATCCGGGGCGGCGCCAACATCAGCCCCGCCGAGGTCGAACGCGAACTGCACTCCCACCCGCAGGTGCGCGACGTGGTGTGCGTGGGCGTGCCCGATCCGCTGATGGGCGAGCGCCTCGCGGTGTGCGTGGTGCCCCGCCCGGGCCAGCACCCCACCCTCGACTCCCTCACCGACCACCTGGCCCGGTTGAACGTCGACAAGCGCAAGTTCCCCGAGCGGCTGCTCGTCGTCGAGGAGCTGCCGCTGACCCCGGCCGGCAAACCCGACCGGGCGGCCCTGCGCGAGCGCGCCCACATCGGCGCCTCGGCGGTCCGTTCGAGCCCGCCCCTGGTCCGCGCCGGCTGACCCGGACGGCTCCCCCTCTCCCCCCACTCCACCGCACCCGTCCGCGCAGACGCGCGCGGCCGGGCGCGGCCGTTGCGGCTCAGGAGGCGTCCACGGCCTTCTTCCACTCGGCCGCCGCGTCCCGGTACACCTTCAACAGGTCGAGGTCCCCGTCCGGGTAGTTGACGATGTCCACCTGACGCGCACCCGAGCCGGGCAGCACCTCACCGCTGGACATGTGGGCGTTGCCCAGCACCAGATCGGGCTTCTTCGCCGACAGGTCGGCGAGCTGCTTCGGGGACACCGCCTCGGGCCCGTACGTGCCGACCGTGTCGGCGCCGGCCATCTTCGCCGCCCAGGTGGTGAACACCTGGCTGACCACCGTCGGCCGCTTCCCGCCCGGCCAGCCGGCCTTGAGGTCCTTGCCGAGCCGGGCGTACTCGGTGTCGAACTCCTCGTTCCAGGTGGCGCCCGCGCCCTCGGTGCCGAACAGCCCGGCCAACCGCTTGACCTCGGCCCGCACCTTGGCCGCGTCGTTGTCGAGACCCACCTCGATGAGCTTGGCCTTGGACCCCGCGGCCTCCTTGATCTTCTCCGCGTACGGCTCGAAGGGCGCGTACAGCACGAAGTCCGCCGATGCGACCGTCGTCAGGTCCGAGGGCTTGGGGTCGTAGTCGGGTGCGTGGCCCACCGAATGGGGCACCAGCACCTTGACGTCCTCGGCACCGGCCGCCTTGGCGAAGGCACCCTCCCAGGTGGTGGTCGCCACCACCTTCGCGCCACCCCCACCGCTCCCGTCAGCCTCGGATTCCTCGCCGCAGCCGGTGGCCAGGGCGAGGACGGCACTCAGGGCCAGGAGGGGGCTCAGGAGGCGGAAGGCCCTGCCGGAACGGACGGGACCGTCGACGCGTTCGGGGCGCCCGGCATCGGCAGCACCGACTTCTCCGGCGCCGAGGGCATCGGGGCCTGCGGGTGCTGCGGGGGTACGGACTCGGGTGAGCGCCATGAGCGGCTGCTCCGTTCGGGTAGGAGTTGGACGGCGAGGACGACGGCCCCCGCGGTCAGGACGAGGACCGGGCCGGGAGGCCAGTCCAGCCAGAGGGCCAGGAGGAATCCCGTCACGTTGACGGTGACGCCGATCGCCATCGCCCACAGCACGATCGACTTCAGGGACTTGCCCAGCCGGTGCGCGGCGAGTGCGGGCAGCAGGGTGAGGGCGTCGACCAGCAGCGCGCCGGTGAGGGTGATCGCGCCGGCGACCGACACCGCCACCAGGACCAGCAGGACCAGGGTCAGGCGCCCCACCGGAACGCCCGAGCACTGGGCGAGTTCCCGGTCGTGGAGCAGCAGCGCCAGGTCCCTGCGGCGCCACCAGAACAGTGCGGGCACCACCACGGCGAGCGAGCCGAGGACGACCAGGTCGATCGTGCCCACGGACAGGATGGAACCCCAGAGCAGGCTGAAGGCGCCCGAGGCGTTGACACCGGATACGGCGAGCAGCAGCAGGGCCGCCGCGATCGCCAGGCTCATCAACAGGCCCATCGCACCGGACAGTCCGCTCGGCGTGCGGGCCAGCGGGGTCACCGCCGCACCCGACAGGGCGCAGGCCACCAGGGCGCACACCATGGGGTCGAGTCCGGTCAGCAGCCCGACGGCGATGCCGAGCAGTGCGACGTGCATCATCGCGAACCGCACCGGCATGATGTCGAGGCCCACGATGATCACACCGATCACCGGCAGCCCGACGGACGCCAACAGCAGGGCGAACCCGGCCCGTTGCACGGGGACCAGTTGGAGCAGGGCGCCCACGTCGGCGGCGAGGTTCACCGGACCTCCCGGAGCTGTCCGGCCGCCATCTCCAGCACTCGGTCGCAGCGCCCGGCCAGGGTCCGGTCGTGGGTCACCACGACCAGCGTCACGGGCAGCGAGGTGAGGACGTCCGCGGCCTCTTCCTGGCCGTCGAAGTCGAGGGCCGCGGTGGGTTCGTCGGCCAGCAGCACCTGGGCACCGGCCGCCACGCACCCGATGGCCCGGGCCAGGTACATCCGCTGCAACTGGCCGCCCGACAGGGTGTGCAGGGGGCGCCCGACGAGTGCACCGACACCGAGCCGTCGGGCACCGTCCGCGGCGTCTGCGGGGGCTTCGCTGCTGGCGAGGAGTTCCTCGCCGAGCAGGGGGAAACGGCCGGCGGCGGGCTTCTGCGGAATCCAGGCGCAGGCACGCCGACGCCAACTCCAGTCGGCCGCCGTGTGGGTGCTTCGCCCGCCGACCAGGACCGTTCCGCTCACCTGGCGGTGCAGTCCGAGGACGGCCCGCAACAGGGTCGTCTTCCCGGAACCGTTGGTCCCGGTCAATGCCACGCGTTCACCTGCCGCGATCTCCAGATCGACGCCCGTCACCGCCTCGACGCGGCCGTGACGGCATGTCACTTTTTGCATGCGCACATCAAGTCCGCCCATCCTCTGCCCTTTCACGTTCCCCACCCCGGGGTGGGGAGGACTTCGCCACACTCACCCGCAGTAGTCGGATCGCCGGGGAGGGAAGTTCCCGCCAACCGGCGAAAAATGTCTTCGATGATCGTCCAACGGCCCGTGCGCCGTCCGGTCACGGCTGCGTCCACCCGGTCGTTCGGGGGGCGCGTCGGGGCCTGAACGCGACCCCCGGACGCGCGTCGCGCCAGGTGAAACGCTACGGAAAGTGATCACGCCCGATCCGAGAGCGACCTCGTCAACGGGCTCTGTCTGCTGGCCCTTCGGGGCCGCGGCGCACGAGGCACCGGCCGCCCGCGCACACCAACGAGCGCCCTGCGCCGCACGATTGCGGGGCGGGGCGGAACCCCGACGGCCGGCCGGACGGGTCGACGGTCAGCGGGTCGGCGGGCGCCGACTCCGGGTGCCGTGCGAGAGGGGTGAAGCGGCCCGCAGCCGCATTCCGTTGCCCACCACCAGCAGCGTGCTGACCGCCATCGCAGCCGTGGCGACCACCGGATGGAGCAGCCCCAACGCCGCCGCGGGCACCGTGACGACCGTATGGCCGAACGCCCAGACCAGATTGGTCTGGATCGCGGCGTGCGCGTCCCGCACCAGGCGCACCGCGTCCGGCACCGTCTCGATCCCGCCGCCGGGCAGCGTGACGTGGGCCGGGCCGTCCGCCCCGGTGTTGCCCAGGGCGATGCCCAGGTCCGCCGCCCGCAGGGCGTCCGCGTCCCGCTTCGGGTCACCGACGAAGGCGACCCGACGTCCCTCGGACTTGAGTCCTCGTACCAGTTCGGCGCTGTCCGCGGCGGAACACCCGGAGTGCACCGTCGTGACGCCGAGGTCCGCGGCCGTCCTGCGCGCCACCTCCGCGTCCTCCCCGGTGACCAGCACCGGCTCCATGCCGAGGCGCCGCAACCGGTCGACCGCCCGGAAGCTCCCCGACCGCACCGCGCCCCCGTCGCCCCCCGCGGCCGGCCCGTCGGTGAGCACCACGCTCGCGTCCAGGACGACCGTGTCCACGTCCCGCAGTGACTCCAGGTCGACCGGGTCCCGCAGCACGACCTCCAGGCGGGCCGCCCGGTCGGTCGCCGCCAACAGCGCGACCGGCCCCGCCAGGGCCAGCGCGGACGGGCAGCCCACCGCCAACACCGCCACCGCCGCGCCGATCGCCTCCTCGGCGTCCGCTCCGCTCCCGAGCCAGAAGCCCAGCGTGCCCGTCGCCAGAGCCAGCACCACCGGCACCAGGACCCGGGCCACCCGCTCCGCCAGCCCCGGTACGGAGTCCGTTCCGTCCCCGCGGGGCGTCTGCGCGGCACCGCCCCGGGCCCGCTCCTCCAGGAGCCGTCCGGACAGCGCGGCCAGCGGCACCCCCACGGTCACCGCGAGGTACAACGCCGCCGTGCGCCCGTCCCCGGGGGGCGCGAGGGCGAACGGCACCCGGGTGTCCGGCCGTCCGGCACCGCCCAGGAACAGTGCGTACGCCGACCAGCCGAAGGAGGCGACCACGGCAAGCGACACCAGGGCGTCCAGCGCGGCCACCGACCGTCGCGACGCGCGCACCACGGCAAGGTGGAACGGTGCGGCTCCCCAGACGGCCACGGTCGCGGCGAGCACGAAGCACAGCCACTGCCAGTTGCGGAACTGGAGGACGGGCACCATCGTCATGAGCAGGACAGGCACCGACAACCACAGGGTGGCCAACAGCCGTTGCTGCTCGACCTCCGCCGGGTCCGGCCGCCCCGAGCCCGCCGGACCGGGGCGGTCGCGGGGCAGCTCGGCGGTGTATCCGGCGCGTTCGACGGCGGCCATCAGATCGGCGGGCGTGACCTCCGGGGGATGGGAGACCCGCGCCCGCCCAGTGGCCAGGTTCACCGTGGCGCTGACCCCGTCCAGCTTCGCGAGGCGCTTCTCCACCCGGCCCACGCACGCGGCGCAGGTCATGCCGCCGACGATCAGGACCGTGGTGCCCGGCGCCGGGGCCGTGGTGCCGGTCGCCATCAGTGTCCGCCGGAGTGGGGGTCGCCGTACGGGTCGGAGCCGTCGTCGGTCGGGGTGGGCTCCTCGCCGTAGGGGTCACCGCCGCCCGGGCCGGTTTCGACCCCGCCGGAGCCGGCCGGCTCCTCGTCGTGCGTACCGGAGTCGTCGGAGTGGACCCAGGGAGCGACGGGGCCCACCACGGATCCGACGGCGTACGAGGCGGTGAACACCGCGCCGAGCAGCATCAGGAACGCGAGGAGCTTCCGGGGGGGCACCCAACCGCGGGGGCCCTCCGAGGAACGGGGGTCGGCCATCGCCACTCCAGGGACGGGACCGCACACGGGTCAGCACGGTGCGGTGACAGGGACATGTGGGGGGAGAGAAAGGGGCGTGCGGGGGGAGAGGGGAACGGGGTCGGTGCGCCGTGCGCACGGACCGCCCGCACATGCTGGCACGGCCGGGGACCGGATGCCGCCGAGTGGCGCCCTTTCCCGGGCGTGACGATTGTCGCCGACCGGTCCGGGAACCCGCGGGCCCGTCGCCGCGACCACCTGGAGATCGGGAGTGGTTCCCCTCGTCTCTCCCCGCGCCCTCTCCGTGTTCCTGGTGATGGTGCCCGCACGGCGCTCGGAAACTCCGTCCCTTTCCGGTCGACTTGGCGCGAGCAATCCCGAAGCAATTGGTCTCTACCAGAGTGGTGCCGAAGTGTCCGGGCGGGGGACGGCGGGGAGCGGCGGGGTGAGGGGGGAGTCCGGGGATCCGGTTCCGTTCCTCCGCGGGTGGTCGGCTTCGATGCCCGCTGGCCTGCCCGGAGGGTCGCACGTGCAAGCCCGGCGCTCCTTCCGGCCCCGGAGCTGACGGAGCGGTGGAATCGTCCGCTCCGTTTCGATCGACCCGCGCTGCGGCGTGGTGGTGGGGCCGCCCGTCCGTCCGGGCGGGTGTGCGGGGGCGAACGGGGCGGGCCGGGGGTGGCCGGAACGGGCCGGTGCGCGCGAGGGGTCGTCACGATCCCTTCGCACAGTGTTCATCTAGTGGTGGACGTGTCGCCGAACTCCCGGAATCGACACCGTGTCGACACGACTGGTTCGCACGCCCGCAGTGCTGGCGCTGTGTCATGTCCCTATGGAAAAAGGCGAGGTGGGCTCCCTGACGGTCCGTTCGGCCCTGTGGGAACCGGGGTGCGGGGTGGGTGCCCGGGGGAGGGTGGTCCACCTGTCCGCACCCCCCGGGCCGGACTGCATGTCATATACATGAATAGGTGGGGGAGTGCCCGGTAATGCCGCGACTGTCCCGGTGCGGGGTGTGCCTTGCAGGGGCCGCGGACACTTGCGTGTGGGATGTGCCCCGCTGGTACAGTGTGTGATCTTCATAGTGGGCTGACGGCGCGTTAGAGCGCCAGGGGGAAAGTCAGCCGAACGGGCCCCGTCCCGGAGGAACGTTCTCCGGCCTGGACGGCACGGCCCGCGGCCCCATGGGCTGCGGGGGTGCCCCGGGCGGAGGAGACAGTGACCGCTTCCCCCGGGATGCCACTCGAAGAGAGTCTCATGACGTCATTTGTGCAGGACCCGTTCTTCTGGGTCCTGGTCGCCGTGGTACTGGCCGCCTTCGGCGGGGTGGTACGCGCACGGCAAACCAACATCGGTCTGCGCAGACGCAACGCGAACCTCGTTGCCGAGAACGAGGCGCTGCTCCAGCAGCGCAACGAACTCGGCGCGGCGCACAGCGGTCTGCGCAACCAGCACATCAGCGAACTCGCGGAGGTCCGCAAGGACGCGGAGGAGGAGACCAAGGCGGTACTGAAGGCGGCGATGCGCACCCTCCAGGGGCTCGCCGACGAACAGCAGATCGTCATCGACAAGGTCCAGAAGAAGTACGGCGACGACCCCGGGATGCTCGCCGACCTGATGGCGATCGACCACACCAACAGCCAGTTCGGGCGCCGCGCCCAGGGCATCGCCGTGCTCTGCGGAGGCTGGCTCGGGCGCCGCGAGACGGTCGCTTCCGTCTACGACGTGGCCCGCAGCGCGCAGGGGCGAATACGCCAGTTCGACCGAGTGCAGATCCACGCCCAGGCGAACTTCTCACTGGTCAGCAAGGTCGTCGAGCCGGTGGCCGTCGTCCTCGCCGAACTGCTCGCCAACGCCACCAACTACTCCGCTCCGGGCGCCCCCGTCGAGATCAACATCCAGGCGGTGCCCAAGGGCGTGTGCCTCATTGTCGACGACGCCGGCCTCGGCATGGGACAGGAGGAGAAGGACCGGGCGTCCGCCCTCCTCTCCCCCCAGGAGCCCATCCACATCTCCGGCCTCGGCAACCCGCCCCAGTTCGGGTTCGCGGTCTCCGGCATGCTCGCCTCCCGCTACGGGTTCAAGGTCTCCGTCGACTCCGTGTCCCCCTACGGAGGTGTCCGTGCGGTGATCCTGCTCCCCGACGAACTCCTCACCAGCGACGTGCCGTCCCCCGCGGTCGACGCCGACCACGGTCTGCGGGACAGCGTTCCCGTCATCCGGCAGCGCCGGGCCGCCACCGAGGGCCGGTCCGCGCAACCCACCCCGCTCTTCGCCGCCGTACCCGGCTCCGAAGCGGTGCCCACGGTGCGCGGCACCACCGCCGGTGGTCTGCCCAAGCGCCGCCGCCAGCGTCCCGTCGCCGTGGTACCGGAGCCCACGGAGACCGCCGAGGTGCCCAGGAGCCAGGAGGAGACGGCCTCCCTGCTGGGTGCGTTCCAGCGCGGTACGCAGTCCGGACGCGACACGACGACCACCACGGAAGGACCTGACCACCAGTGAACCCCGATCTGTCGTGGGTGCTCAATGACGTGCTCCAGGTGCGCGGGGCACGACACGCGATCCTCGTCTCGGCCGACGGCCTCCTGCTGGAACACTCCAGCGCGATCGGACGGGACGACGCGGAGACCGTCGCCGCCGCCATGAGCTCGATGCAGTCGTTGAGCCGGGCCGTCGCGCCGTTCATTGGTACCGGGACCACCGGCCGCTGGCGCCAGACCCTGCTGGAGTACGAGGACGGCTGGATCTTCCTGATCGCCGCGGGCAGCGGCGCCTACCTCGCCGCCGCGACCTCGGCGGACGTCGACATGGAGGCCATGTCGTTCCGGATGCAGCAGCAGGTCGGAGCGCTCGGCAAGGCGATGACCTCGCCGCCGCGCCAGAACGCCGGCAGCGACATATGACCGCGCCCGGCGAGGAACAGTCGGTCACCAGCGGGTTCATCCGTTCGTACGTGATCACGGGCGGGCGCGACCTGCCGGACGCGGACGAGCTGTCCCTGGTCACCCTGGTGACCCTCGCCCCGGACCGGACGCCACCCGCGCGGCCCAGCCCCGAGGTGAGCGCCATCTGGAGCCTGTGCGCCGGCGGCTACCTGTCGGTGGCCGAGGTCGCCGGCCGCCTCGGGCTGCCCGTCGGGGTGGTCCGGCTGCTGTTGACCGACCTCGCGGACCAGGGCCACCTGCTCCGCCGGGCGGCGCCACCCGCCGCCAAGCTCGTCGACCGGAAGATCCTCGAAGAGGTGTTGCATGGACTCCAACGCCGGTTCGGCTGAGAGCGTCTACGTGCCGGAAGCGGTCGTCACGGCCGCGAAGATCCTCGTCGTCGGCCACTTCGCCGTGGGCAAGACGACGTTCATCGGCACGTTGTCGGAGATCACCCCGCTGCGCACCGAGGAGAAGATGACGCAGGCGTCGGCGCACGTCGACGACCTGCGGGGGGTCACCGGCAAGGAGACCACCACCGTCGCCCTGGACTTCGGGCGGCTCACCCTGAGCGAGGAACTGGTGCTGTACCTCTTCGGTACGCCCGGTCAGCAGCGCTTCATGCAGCTGTGGGAGGACATGGCCCGGGGCGCGCTGGGTGCGCTGCTCCTGGTCGACCCGTCGCGGTTGCACGAGTCGTTCCCGGTCATCGACCTGATCGAGAAGTACGGCCTCGAATACGCCATCGCGGTCAACAGCTTCGAGCAGGACAACCGGCATGCCGAGGAGGAGCTGCGCGAAGCGCTCGATCTGCTGCCGCACACGCCGGTCGTCTTCTGCGACGCGCGGGACCAGAAGTCGTCGGCCCAGGCACTGATCACGCTCGTCCAGCACCTGCTCGCGCGGGCGAACTGACCCCCCACGCACTCCAGTCATCCACCTCCCGGGGCCCCCGCGGCCCCGGGATCACCCCGAGGACCAACGCATGGATGCACAGACGGGGTCCACCCCGCTCTCACCTCCCCCCGGGTGCCCTATGCACCAGCAGCCGCAGCAACCGACCCCGCTGTACGGCGCGGACTTCGCCGCCGACCCCGCGCGGTTCTACGACCACATGCGGGCCCAGGGACCCGTGGCGCCGGTCGAGTTGGCCCCCGGAGTGGAAGCCACCCTGGTCATCCAGCACGAGGCCGCCCTGCGCGTGCTCCAGAACCCGGCGCTCTTCGTCCGCGACTCCCGCCGCTGGCGGGCGCTGAACGAGGGGCGCGTCCCGATGGACAGCCCCGTCCTGCCGATGATGTACTACCGCCCCAACTGCCTCTTCTCGGACGGCTCCGAGCACCTGAGGCTGCGCAAGGTGGTCACGGAGAGCCTCGCCAAGATCAACACCAGTCGGCTCGGACGGGACGTCGAGCGCATCGCCGACTACCTCATCGACCGGTTCAGTGAGCGCGGGACCGCCGATCTGCTCCACGACTACGCCAAGCTGCTGCCGCTCCTGTTGATCAACCAGTTGTTCGGCTGCCCGGGCGACCTCGGTGACCGGCTGATGAGGAACCTGTCCGACCTCTTCGACGGACGCGACGTGGTCCGCGCCAACGAGGACATGACGGCCTGTCTGCTGGAGCTGATCGCCCTCAAGCGCCGTCAGCCCGCCGAGGACATGACGTCCTGGATGGTCCAGCACCCCGCCGGTCTCACCGACGAGGAGATGAAGGACCAACTCGCCACGCTGATCGGAGCCGGGGTCGAACCCGAGCGCAACCTCATAGGCAACGGGCTGCTTCTGCTGTTGTCCCCCGACTCGGCTTCCGATACGGGTTCCCGGGGCGCCGGACTCCTGGTCGAGGACGCCCTCGACCACGTCCTGTGGAACAACTCGCCGATCGCCAACTACGCCACGCACTTCCCGGTGCAGGACATCGCCCTCGGTGACATCACCCTTCCTGCCAACGACCCGGTGGTGATCAGCTTTGCCGCTGCCAACACCGACCCCTCGTTGACGGACGCACGGCTCACCCTCAGCAAGGGCGCCCACCTCGCCTGGGGCGCCGGACCCCACTCCTGCCCGGCGAAGTCCCCAGCCCGGATCATCGCGCTCACCGCGATCGAACGGCTCCTCAACGCCTTGCCCGACCTGGCGCTGGCTGTGCCCGAGGACAAGCTGGAGTGGCGACAGGGACCCTTCCACCGCGCCCTGGTGTCCATGCCGGTGCTCTTCAGCCCCACCCCGGCCCGTCGCTCGCTGCCGGTGCAGCCCCCCGCTCCCGCCGCCCCACCCGCCGGCGGGTCGGTGCAGCAGCCGACGTCCCACCGGTCGGAGGCGCCGCGCAAGCAGAAGGGCTGGTGGAGCTCGTTCCTGGACGTCTTCCGGATGTGACACGCGTCCCCACCGGGTGCACCGCCGACTGAGGGTATCCCCCCGATCGGTGGGTGCACAGGCGAAGTGCGCCGGCCCCGAGCTCGTGCTCGGGGCTGGCTGGTTTTCCGCCCTCCCGAGCGCGTCCGGGAGCGGATCGAGAGTGGTGCCGGTGTGCCCGGCGTGCGGAGCACATGCCTCCGGGCTGCGAAAAGCGCGTGGACGTGTCTCGTACACGTGACATTGGCAACATTCAGGAGCTCATGACCTGGGTATCAAGGTGGGTAGGTTTCGGCAGCCACCCCCTCCCCTAAGTGAAGGAGCCACGAGTGACTGCTGTGGGCAGCAGAGTCGGCATATCTGTTGACCGGCGGGCCGTCGTTTCCCTCCTACGGCGCCTGAGGTCTCCGGGGGGACAGGCGGACCCCGTCCCCCTCTACGACGAACTACGCGCCATGGGGGAGGTGGTTCCGGCACCCTGGGGCGGGTACTTCCTCACCCGGTACGACGTGTGCAGCCGGGTGCTGCGGGACCGGAACTGGTTGACCCCGGACGCCGCCTGGCAAGACCGCCGGGGTGACCCCCGCTGGCAGGCGCCCGCCACGCTGGAGATGAGCCACACCCTGCCGAGGCTCAACGCCCCGGTCCACACCCGCCAGCGTCGCAGCCTCGGGAACCTCTTCGACCGGGCCGAGATCGAGCGGCTGACCCCGCAGGTCGAGCGGGACGTGGCCGGACTCCTCGACCGGCTGGAGGAGGACATCCGTACGGACGGCAGTGCCGAGTTCGTGCACACGGTCGCCGACCGGCTGCCCGTGCGCACCGTCGGACAATGGCTCGGCTTCCCCGCGGTCGACGACGCACACATCCTGGAGCTGACCCAGAACCAGGCCCATGCGCAGGAACTCCTGCCGACCAGCAGTCAGCTCGCGATGGCCGCCGAGGCCACTCTGCACCTGCGGTCCTACTTCGCCGACCTGGTCCGCGAGCGGCGCGCCCGGCCGGGCGACGACAGCGTCTCGCGGTGGATCGAGGTCTGGGACGAACTGGAACCCGATCGGGAGGAGGCGGACCGGACCCTGCGCCGCCTGACGATGTTCATCACGCTCGCTTCCCTGGAGACCACGGCAGCGCTGCTCTCGTCGATGGTGTGGCTGCTGCTGCGGGAACCCGGGCTGTGGGCATGGCTGCGGGACCACCCCGAGCACATACCGGACGCCGTCGAGGAGACGCTCCGCTACGACCCGCCCGTCAACATCAACACCCGGGTCGCCGGCGGCGACACGGTTCTCGCCGGGGTGCCGGTGGCGAAGGACACCATGGTCTATGTCATGCACGGTGCCGCGCACCACGATCCGCTCCGGAATCCCGACCCCCGCACCTTCGACGTGCTCCGTCGGGGCAGCCACCTCGCCTTCGGCGGAGGCATGCACTACTGCCTCGGCGCGGCGCTCGCCCGCCTGGAAGCGCGCGTCCTGCTGACGCGACTGCTGGAACGATTCCCCGATCTGAGTCTCGTCACTCCCCCCTCTTTCGCCCCACGAATGGTGTTCCGCCGCATGACTTCCCTGAGCGTGACGGCATGACGCTGACCTCCTGGAGCGGCCCGACCGTCGTCAGTCAGTTGAAGACCCTCCGCACGGAACGGACCGGGTCGGTCCTGCGGGTGGAACTCGACTGCCCGGACACGGGCAACGCCATCACCGAAGCCATGCTCGACGACCTGCTGACCGTGCTCGGCGACCCCGACCCGGAGCTGCGGGCCATCGTGCTCACGGGCGCCGGGGACGACTTCTGCCTCGGTGGGGACCGCGACGAGTACGCCTCCTCGGTGCAACTCGACCCCACCGGGTGCGGGGTGCAGCGGTCGGCCGCGAAGGCCCGTCGGGTCCTGGACGTGCTCGCCGACAACGCCGCCGTCACCATCGCCCGCGTCCACGGGAAGGTGATCGGCGCAGGACTCGCCCTGGCCCTCGCCTGTGACCTCCGGGCAGGCGCCGACACCACGACGTTCCGGCTGCCGGAACTCGGCCTGGGCATGCCCATCGCCTGGGGCGGCTCCCTCCCCCGCCTGCTCCAGGAGGTGGGGCCGGCGCGGGCCCGCGAGATCATCCTCACCGCACGGGTCTTCGACGCGGAGGAGGCCCGGCAGTTCGGCGTCCTCCAGAAGGTCGTGCCCCGAGAAGCGCTGGACGTCGCCGTCAGCGCCTGGGTGAAACCCGTCGTGCGGCGCCCGGAGGCGGCGGTGCGGATCACCAAGGCCCTGCTGACCTCGTACGCGGCGGCGGGCCGCCTCGCCAACCCCGCCGCGCTGGACGCGGAACTCCTCGCCTCGGTGGTCGTCGCCCGCCACCACGCGGCGCGGGGTCAGACGGGCTGACACCGCGGCGCCACGCCGTGCGGGCCGTTGCCCGGGACGCCCCGTCCCCCACCGGGGTTCCCCGCCCGTTGCGTCAATCAGGCGACCTCCGCAGCAGCCCTCTGGGCAGGTACGGCGAGTGGACGACGACGTCCCACCCCATGCGGTGCGCATGACAGGCCAGTCCGAGGACGTCCAGACTCACCGCAGCGTCCACGGCGGTTCCGCGGTCCCCGACCGTGAAGTGGTCACGGTGTTCCTCCAGCGCGTCCGCCAACGCCAGCACGAAGCCCGTGCGGTCGCCCGCGACGAGCTGCGACAACAACACCGCGGGTGCGCCGGGCCCGTCGGCCGCCCGGGCCCGCCGTCCGTCATTGCGCAGTGCACGGTCCAGCGCGTGTTCCGGATCCGTGCCGCTCAGGTAGGCGTGGAGTGCGAGGGCGTAGGCGGTGTTCGCCCCGCCCCGCCCCGCGGCGAACTGTTCCGGTGCCGTGCGCGCGCAGTCGGCGAGGAGGTCGGGAAGGCCGACGGCCATCGCCAACGCCGCGGTCCGCCGCCACGCCGTGACGGTCACCGCCCCGGGGTCCCGCAGGGCGGGCAGGAGCCGGGTCGTGCCGTCGACGGTCACTTCCACCCAGGTGTCCGGCGCCGCGTGCGCCAGCCGTAGCGCGGCGGCTCCCGCCTGGGCGCCGATCCGCAGTGCCGCGTGCTGGCGGGGGTCGGCGCCGTCGGGGTCGGACGCGGCCCGCGACAGGAACCGCACGGACTGGATCTCCCGCAGTGCGGTGAGCCCCTGGGCCACCCCCGCCGGATCCGCCGTCGGGTCACGGAACTTCGCCACGGCCTCACCCGAGCTCTGGTCGTACACCGACTCCCGGGGCAGCGCGGGACGGGGACTGCGGGGGCGCTCCACGGTGAGGGGCCCCGCAGCGAGCGCGGCCAGGGCGTCGGGCCGTTTGTCCCGTCCGTGTGCGAGGACCCGCAACGGTGCTCTGGCCAGGCCGGTGACCAGGGCCGCCGGGAGGTAGTCCGAGAGCGGTGCGGACCACTGGAGCCACCGGTGGGCCATGGCGGCGAGTGCGATGGCGTCCAGCGGAAGGAGGGAACGGGCGGTGCGCGAGCCGTCCGACCTGGACTCCTGGATGCGCCGGTGCACCGTCAACTGGGACCTCAGACATCGTAGAAAGCCGTCCCGGTCGCCTGCGGCCAGTGCCCGGAGCGTACTCAGCGCCGCCCGCTGCCGGGGCCGGTCCTCACCGGGGGCGACGCGCCACACGCACCGCTCCACCAGGGCCAGGTTGCTGGCTCCGGACGTCAGCGTCTGGCCCTGCGCCAGGTCCCGGTCCGCCGCGTACCCGTACACGTACGCCAACAGGGCGTGTGCCAACGCGGTGTCGGCGTGTTCGGAGCGACCGCGGAGCACCGCCGAAGACTCGATGAAGGCCGATGCCGTCTCCGGTAGCGTTCCGGCGACGAAGGACAGACAGAACGCGTCCACCCAGTCCACCGCGCTCACCACGCCCCGCCCGCCGTCCGGTTCGGCATCGCGGTACACGCCTTCGATCCCCACGTAGTCGACCACGACCCGCGTCTCGGCGCCGCCCGAGGCCGTCAACTCCAATGCGCCCACTGCCGCGCGGGCAGCCGACTGGAACGCCGCGCGGGCGTCCAGACAGCTGAGGGCCGGATCCTGCACCGAGCGGGCGGCCACGTAGTCGAGGAACATCTCGGCGAGCATCTGCCAGCCGAGCGCGGGAAGCGGATCGTAGCGCATCATGTGCACGTCCTTGCCGGCGCGTTCGGCGAAGTCCGCGCGCGCGGCCACCAGCACCGCTTCCGTCACCCCGTGGCGCCCGACTCCCTCGTCACGCACGTCCAGCCTCCTGCCCCCGCCCGTCGCTGCCCCCTCCGGATCAGCATAGGGATCGGCACCGACATCCAGGCGATGCGCAAGGCCGCGAGCCCGGGCGGACTCCGCGGATCGCTTCCCCCCCCGCTACCCGGTATCGCAGCCGGAGGGGTCAGAACGGCGGTGTCGCCGGCGGTGGTCCGAGGGTCGTGGTGCCGGGGGCGGACCGGTGCCCGAGCCCGGTCCGGTACGCGTCGAGCGCCGCCTCCGTCCGTCCGGACCGCCGCAGCAGGTCCCCGAGGAGCCGGCACAGGTCCGCGAGGTCACCCGCCGCACCCGCGTGCTCCAACAACCCGAGTGCCCGGACGTAGTGCTCCTCGGCGGCCTCGGTGTCGCCGCGCCGCTCCGCCATCAGGCCGAGCAACCGGTGCGCGCCGGCCGCGTGGACCGAGCCCCGCCCGGGGCTGAGCCCGCCCAACAACTCCCGCAACAGCAACTCGGCTTCGTCGTCCTTGCCGCGCCGGTGCAGCACCCCCGCCAACTCCACGCCCACCTGGTGGGTGTACAGCCGGGCGTGCCGGGCCGCCAACATGTCCCGGGCGGTGCGTAGTTCGGCCTCGGCCCGGGCGAGGTCTCCGGCGTCGCCCTCGTCCGGGGCGTCCGTGTCCGCGCGCTGGGCGTGCACGTATCCGCGCATCCAGTGGCACAGCGCGAGTTCCCCGTGGATCTGGAGCTGCTGGTAGTACGCGGCGGCCTTGGCGAGGGACGCGTCCGCCTCGTCCGAGCGGCCTTCGGCGATCAGGGTACGGGCCACTCCCCGGTGCATCCGGGCGACCAGGGCCGGGTCGGACACCCGGGGCGCGAGGGCGAGCGCCAACTCCGCCGCCTGCGCGGCCCGTGCATGGGCGCCGAGGTCCATGTACGGGCCGATGGCCGCGGTGTACAGCAGTACCAGCGCATCGGGGTCGTGCAGCCCGGAAGCGTTGAGTTCGTCGAGGGCGTTCTCCAACAAGTAGCAGGCGTAGCGCAGTTCCCCGGCCAGGAGATGGGCGATGGCGCGACCCCGAACGGCCGGTACCCGCTTGGTCAGGGGCTCGCCGAGCGCGCCGAGCAGCCGCTCGGCCGCCTCGAAGTGCTGGCGTGCGGCGTCGAGTTCACCGGTCTCCAGCGCGCACTGGCCGAGGCCCACCAGTGCGGTGGCCCGCTCGGGCTCACAGCCGTGCCGTGCGGCCTCCTCGGCGAGCGCGGTGTAGAGCGCGCTCGCATCGGAGGGGTCCTCGGTGGCGAGGACGCGCTGTGCCTCCGTGAGCCGCAGTCGCAGCCCGGTGGCGAGGTGGGCGGGCCGCCCCGTGGCCAACTCCTCGTAGCTGGTGCCGAGCCGCGCCGCGAGGTGTCGCAACGCCTTCTCGGAAGGACGGACCCGCCCGGCCTCCAGGGTGGAGACGTACGCCGCGGTGTACGCCGGTTCCGCCAGCTGGCGTTGGGTCATACCGCGGTCCGCCCGCAGCCGGTGGACGCGACGGCCGATGGCCCGCGCCGAGGAGCCGTCCGGTTCGACGTCCGGCGCACCGGGGGTGTCGAAGGAGTCCGGGGAGTCAGTGGCCCCGGGGTCCCGCCCGGCCCGGGGCCGTCCACTGCTCTGCCGCTCTGTCACTGTGGACCCTCTCCGCCGTGCCGATCGTCCGGTCCGGCGCCGCCGCCCCGGGACGCCCCCGATTCTCGCCGCCCCGGAGATCTTGCGCCGGGCGCCCGGCGATTCTAAGTTAATCCGCGAGTCAAGGGTGGTTAACAAAACACTTAACCACCCGTGCGGTTCCTGAACCCCTGCGGGTGCCGCGCTCATCGCCCGACCCGGCTCCGCCCCGGCCCCCACCTGGTCCGGAGCGGGTCGGGGTGCGCCCCCACCCGGGGCGGCCCCCCGGCCCGCGCCCCCCTCCCGGCCCGCGATCGCCCTCCCCGAACCGCCCCCAGGAGACCCCGTGCACATACGCACCCGTGCCGCCGCCCTCGGCGCGTCCGTGCTGCTCTGCGTCACCGCCCCGGCCGCCGCCCCCGCGCTGGCCGCTCCCGCTCCGGCCGGGAACGGTTCTGCGGAGGTGACCGTCGAGTACTTCCCGGACCCGGGTGCCGAGGGGCGGTACGCCGAGGTCCCGGCCACGGCCCCGCAAGATCTGACAGCACGTCAGGAGACCGCTCCCGAGGCGGCACCGGCCCGTGCGTCCGTCGGCTCGATCCAGCGCAGCGGACCCAGCGACGCGCGACTCGACCTCGTCGTCCTGGGTGACGGCTACACCGCGGCCCAACAGGCCGACTTCCGCGCCGACGCACAGGCCAAGGTCGAGTCCGTCTTCCAGATCGAGCCCTACAAGAGCTACCGCGACCTCTTCAACATCTGGGTCGTCGACGCCGTCTCCCAGGACTCCGGGGTCTCCGGCGACCCCACCAAGGACGTCGTCAGGAACACCGCCCTGTCCTCGTACTTCTGGTGCGGTGACATCGAACGGCTGCTGTGCGTCGACATCGACAAGGTCAGCGCCCACGCCGCCCGGGCACCGGCCGCCGACATCGTGTTCGTCCTCGCCAACACCACCACCTACGGCGGCGCCGGATACAGCGGCGTGCAGAACGAGGTCGGCTACGACGGCATCGCGACGATGTCCTCCGACAACGACCGGTCCACCCTGATCGGCGCCCACGAACTCGGCCACTCCATCGGGCACCTCGCCGACGAGTACACCTACGACACCTACGGCCGCTACCAGGGCGCCGAGCCCACCGACCGCAACTCCTCCGTGCACGACGCCACCCACCAGGTCGCCCACCAGGTCAAGTGGTGGCGGTGGATGGGCGAGCAGGACCCCGCCGGAGGGGCGGTCGGCACCTACGAGGGCAGCGGGTACCACCCCCAGGGCCTCTACCGCCCCACCGCCAACTCGCTGATGCGCAAGCTCGACACCGACGCGTTCAACCTCGTCGGGCGCGAGGGGATGATCGGCGGCTTCTACCGGTACGCCAAGGCGCTGACCAGCCCGACGCCGACGGACCGCCCGGTCCGGGCCCAGCACCCGATCCGTGCCCGCCTCGCCTCCTTCGACCGCCAGGGCATCGCCCGGGTCCAACTGCGCTGGTACGTCGACGGGGTCGAGGTCCGGCACGCCCGCGGCGAACGGGTCGTGACCCCGCGGCAGTTGGGCGTGCGCGGCCACGGCCACGGGCGCACCGTCACCGCACGGGCCGTCGACGCGACCTCCGCGATCCGTGATCCGCAGGTCCGCGAGGCGGCCACCAGCTCCCTGACCTGGACCGTCGGCCACCGCTGAGCCGGCCGCCCGTTCCGGCTCCGCACCCCGTCACTCGGAGCGGCGGAGCCGGGGCGGCGACGGCCGGTAGATTCGGGGGCGTGCACCCTTCTCCTTCCCACGCCCCCGACCCGTCCGCCGCTCCCGACGACGCCGGCACCACCACTCCCGCGGCCCCGGCCGGCTCGCCCGCCCGGTTGGTCGACGAGTTCCACCGGGCGTTCGGGCTCGACGCCCGGACCGTCCCGGAGGAGGTGCCCGCCCGGCTCGCCGCCCACCGGCAGGACCTCCTGGACGAGGAGGTGGCCGAGGTCGCGGAGGTCGCCGTCGACGGCCCCCTCGACCGGCTCGCCCACGAACTCGCCGACGTGGTCTACGTCGCCTACGGCACCGCCCTCGTCCACGGCATCGACCTCGACCGGGTGATCGCCGAGATCCACCGGGCCAACATGAGCAAGCTCGGCCCCGACGGGGTGCCCCGGGTGCGCGCCGACGGCAAGGTGCTCAAGGGCGACCACTACCGGGCACCCGACGTGTCGGCGGTCCTCCGGGAACAGGGCTGGCGCCGGCCCACCGCCCCCGCCGCGGACCCCTCGGCCTGACCGCGTCCGGCACGTCGAGGGCGTTCCGATCTCCCCGACTCGGCACGACGTTCCGTGTCGTTGTTGGGCTGATCGGGTGACTTCACGTAAGAATGGTCCAGTGGGGAAGAAAAGCGCGAGCCAGGACGGGGTGGGCCGTTGAACAGCCACGACGTCACCGATGAACAGTGGGAAGGGTTGGCCCGGGTGGTTCCACTGCGCGGGCGGGACGAATGGCCCTCCTGGACCGGACACCCGGCGGAGCCGGAAGGGGCGAGGGAGCCCCGGCGCCAGTTCGTGGTGCTGCGTGTCAACGTCTTCTCGGACGCCCGTGAGGTGGCGGAGACCCTGATGTCGGGCATCCCCGTCCTCCTCGACCTGACGAGCGCCGAAACGGACGTGGCCAAGCGCGTACTGGACTTCAGTAGCGGAGTGGTCTTCGGCCTCGGCAGCGGGATGCACCGCGTCGACCGCAATGTGTTCCTGCTGGCGCCGCCCGGCACCGAGATCCAGGGACTCGTCGCCGGAGCGACCTTTCCCTAGCCCGTCCGGTGGCCCGTCCGGTGTCGAGTCCGGCTTCCGCCCCCGGGTCCCGCACCCGCCGTCAGCCACCCGGCCCGTTCCCCCGTTCGTAGGAAAGTCACCTTGAGGGAACGGTTCGGCACGACGGGCGGTCCCTACCGTCGTGGTGCATGACAGTGCTCACCCCGGGCGCGGCCGAGCCGGGCACCCGAACCCTCCGGCCGGCCCTCACGGAACTCCGACTCACCGCCTGCGCCTCCCACTTCGGCGTCACCCTGCCGGTGGAGCCGCTGACCATCCTCACCGGTCGCAGCGGCAGCGGGCGCAGCAGCGCCCTGCGCGCCTACCGGGCACTCGCCCGGCTGGCGGGCGGTGCGTCCCTCGCCCGGGCGTTCCCCGACCCCGCCGGTTGGGTGCCCGAACACGCGGGCCCCGACGCGAGCGGTCGCCGGGGGTTCCGCGTCGGCTGCACGGTCGACGGTCCGGCCGGTCCGGTCCGCCTGGACCTGGCCGTCCAGGTCGAACCCGAACTGCGGGTCGCGGGTGAGCGGCTGACCGGGGCGGACGGCACCGAACTGTTCGTCACCGCGCTGCGCGACCCCACCCGGTCCACCGTCCAGGCCGCCTGGTACACCGCAGGGGCCGCCGTCGTCACCCGCGCCCCCTTCCCCGACGACCGGCTGGGCACCGCGGTCGTGCCGCTGCGGGTGGCGGGCCGCACCCCCGGGCAGCGCAGGGTGCTCGCCGCCGCCGAACAGGTCGTCGTGGCACTGCGTTCCGTCTTCGTCTGCGACCCCGACCCCGAGCGGATGCGTGCCACCGGTCCGCCGCCCGCCGACACGGAGCGGGACGCCGGGCGACTCCTGCCCGACTGCGGCAACCTCGCAGCCGTGCTCCGTCGCACCCGCACCGAGTGCGCCCAACGCCACGCCCGGCTGGTCGCCGCCGTCCGTGCGGGCTGCCGGGGCCCCGTCGTCGACCTCCGCACCGAAGGCCCGCCCGACGGTACGGAGCGTGCCGTGCTCGACCGCGGTGACGGGCGCCTCACCCCCGTGCAGCGGTTGGGTGACGGCGAACTGCGCTACCTCGCGCTCGCCCTCGTCCTGCTGACCGGGCCGGGGGTCCTGGACGTGGACCCCGCCACCGAGATCCCGTCCGCGTACCAGTGCCTCACCGTCCTCGCCGACGACCTCGACCGCTCGCTCGACGATCGGCAGGTGCGCGAACTCGCGGCACTGGCCGCAGCGATGTGCGCGCGCGGGCACGTGCGGCTGGTGGGCTCGGCGCGCGGAGCGGCGCAGCTGAGGGCGGGGGTGCCCGGTGATCCGCTCACGGTGGTAGACCTTGACCGGTGACTCCATCGACCCCGGCCGCTCCCGGCACTCCCGAACCTCCCCACCGTCCCGGTCCTGAGGACGTCCCGCTGACGGAACTGCGCCGCAGGCTCGTCGAGTTCGCGCGGGCCCGCGACTGGCAGCCGTACCACACCCCGAAGAACCTGGCCGCGGCGCTGAGCGTGGAGGCGTCCGAACTGGTGGAGATCTTCCAGTGGCTGACGCCCGAGGAGTCCGCCCGGGTGATGGACGATCCCGATCGCGCGCACCGCGTCAGGGACGAGGTGGCGGACGTGCTCGCCTATCTGCTCCAGTTCTGCGCCGTGCTCGACATCGATCCGCTGACCGCGCTGGCCGCCAAGATCGACAGGAACGAGAAGCGGTTCCCGGTCCCGGAGGCCGGTTCCGCCACGGACTCGCCGACCTGACCGACCTGACGGGTACGGCCGCCTGCTCACCGGCCCGCTGACCGGCCCGTCAGCGGGCCGGAGGGCATGAACTGACAGTCCGCCGGCCGGGGGGAAGTCGGAGGCCCAGCACCCGGGTTGGTCACTCTCCGGAGTGGTCGGCTTTTCCCCAGCCGCCTTCTTGTCCACAGATTTCAGGCTTCCACTAGCTATCCGTCTCAGAAGCGCTCACTCTGGGTAATGAACAGATGAGGCGCGGTCGGACGCTCACTCCCAGCGTCCAAGAAAGGCGGGGGCAAGGACATGGATGCGATGCGGCTCATCGTGATCAACAGGCAGGCACTGGCGGCGAGCGACGACGTGGTGCGCATCATGGCGGAGTCCTGGCAGGCGCAGGCCCTGGCCCAGGTGATGGGGAGTCGGCTCGCCGTGACGGGCCCACCGGAACTGCGCGGCGAGGCCCTACGCCTGAGCGAGGTCGGTGGCCGGGGCTGCGGGGTCCTGTCCCCGCCGCTCCCGGGCGTCGACGGCATACGGGCGGCCCGGCTCACGGGCATCGCCGACGCTCAGGCGGCCCTCTTCGCGCTGGGCGGCCTGCTCACCGAGGTCGGCATCGCCCTGGTCGGGATCGCCAGCACCGCGGAGGACCAGGGGGCGTATTGGCAGTGCATGGAGGGGATCGACGCGGCTGACGAATGCCGTGACCGCGTCCTCGAAATGCTCCGTCGCCTACCCGCCCTCACCCGCCTCCCGGACGGGGACCCGTGAGCGGGTGCCGTGGCACTGCGGGTGCGCGGCGCAGCAGGTGCGCGGCGCGCGGAAGGGGCCGCTCCATGAACGTCCGGCGGTGTCAGCCCCGCGCGAACTCGGCGACGTACGCGTCGAAGGGCGCGATGCCGACCTCCGCGCGGAGCGCGTCCATGCGCTCGGGCTCCTCGCAGGGCCACGGGACCGGTGCGCCGTCCCGCACGCCGGCGATCTGCGTGCCGTAGACCTGCTCGCGGCCCTCGTTGACCCGCGTGCGATCGCGCAGGAAGGCCAGCTCGCGCGGGCTGGCCGTGCCCGCCGACACCGCCTGCCGCATCAGTGCGAGGGCGCGCCGCTGGACGTCGAGTTGCCGGTCGGCGTGCTGGGCGATCAGCCAGGCCGCCCGTGCGGCCTCTTCGCCGACGAGCTCCGACGTCGGCCAGCCGTACTCGTCCATGATCTCGCCGAGTCGATCCCCGTGCCGTGCGGTCAGGCGGCGCCACGCCAACTGCTCCACCGGGTCCTCGCTGTTCGCGCCCGTCGCGGACCGATGGTCGACCGCGGCCATCTCCCTGAGAACGGTGACAAGCGTCGCCGCGCCACCGGGACAATGGATCTACCCCTCCGAGCCGGGCGCTTCTTCCTCCCTCGGCCGAAACGGGCGCGTGTCGACGCCCCGGGGCCGTCCGGGGGTTAACCCCCTTGGCGAACGACCGGGCAGCCGCATGCCGCTGGAGCCCCTCGCACCCCTAGCGTCACCCTCAGCCCATCCCCAGCTCGAAGGACCACGATGCGCGTCTCCCCCCTGGCCGTCCTCGGACTCGGTGCGGCCGTCCTGTTCTCCGGTGCGTTACCGGTCGCCGCGGCCCCGGCGGACCCCCGCGGAGCCCTGTCCCGCTTCACCGAGCAGCGCCTCACCTGGGGCGAGTGCCCGGCGGACCAACCGGAACTGGCCGCGGCGGGCGCGCAGTGCGCGAAGGTGACCGTCCCGCTGGACTACGCGGAGCCCCGCGGACGCACGATCCGCATCGCGGTGTCCCGGGTACGGGCCGCCTCGCCGGAGGGCCGCAGCGGCATCCTGTTGTCCAACCCGGGCGGCCCCGGCGGCACCGGACTCGGCCACCCTCTCTCGCTGCGCCCCGTCCTGAAGGACCTGGCGGACCGTTACGACCTCATCGGCTTCGACCCCCGCTTCCTGGGCGAGAGCACGCCGATCACCTGCGCCCCTGCCGCCGTCACCCCTCCCACCGGCGAGGTGACGTCTCCGCGCGCCGACTTCGAGGAGTCGCTGCGGGCCGCGCGGGACACGGCCCGACGCTGTCACGAACACCAGGACAACGCGGCCCTGCTCCCGCACGCCTCCACCCGCAACGTCGCCCGGGACATGGACGTGATCCGGGCCGCCCTCGGAGAACGCCGACTCTCGTTCTACGGGGTGTCCTACGGCGCGGACCTGGGCGCCGTCTACACACAGTTGTTCCCCCGCCGGACCCATCGCATGGTCATCGACTCGGCGACCGACCCGGCGGCCACCCAGTACGAGCTGTTCCAACAGTCCGGCGCCCCCGCCGAGGAGGGTCTGGACGCCTGGGCCGCGTGGACCGCCCGCCGGCACGGCACCTACGGACTCGGTCGCACCGCGGGCGAGGTCCGAGCGACCGTCGAGCGGCTGCTCCACCACGCCGAGCGGCGCCCCGTTGCGGTCCAGGGCCACCGGCTGGGCGCCCCGCTCCAACGGATGATCCTCAAGCAACTCGTCCAGCACGAGGAGCACGATGCCGTACTGGCCGCCGTGGTCCGCGACCTGGTCACCGCCGCTGCGGGCGAGCTGACCGCGCCCGGCCCGGAACTCGCCGGGTTCCTCCAGCTCCTCAGCTCGCCCGAACTGGCCGACAGCATGGTGGGCGGCGCCGTCTTCATGTGCGGTGACGGCGGCTGGCCCGCGGGCGGCTGGCCGAAGGACCCCGCGACCTACTGGCACAACAGCGTCCGCAGCCGGGCCACCGAACCCGTCTTCGGACCGTACGTCAACGGCATGATCGCCCCGTGCGCGTACTGGGCGACCGAGCCCCGGGAAGCGGGCACGGCCATCGACAACGACGTGCCCGTCCTGATGCTGCACGCCCGCCGCGACAACAACGTCCCCTACGAGGGCGCCCTCGCCCTGCACCGCCGACTCACCGGTTCGCGCCTGGTTACGGCGGACCTGCGCACCCACGGCGTCTACGCCCGCTCCGTCGACGGACTGGGTGCCGTGCCCTGCGCGGACCGCACGGTCAACGCCTACCTCCGCGACGGCACCCTGCCCTCCGACGACGTCACCTGCGCCGAACCGTCCGCCCGATAGCCTCGCCGGATGACACCCGCCGCGCACGTCCCGCCCGCCCTGGAACCCTGGGAACCCGCACCCCTGTCCACCGTGGTCGAGTGGTTCGCCACGGCCTCCGTCCCCTGGTGGATCGCCGGTGGCCACGCCATCGAACTCGCCGTCGGCCGTACGGTCAGGGCCCACGGCGACATCGACGTCCTGCTGCTGCGCCGCGATCAGTTGGCGGTCCAGGAGGTGCTGGCCGGGTGGGAGTGGTGGGCGGCGGACCCACCCGGCGAGTTGCGCCCCTGGGCGCCCGGGGAGGTCCTCCCGGTCGGGGTCCACGACATCTGGTGCCGCCCCGGCCCCACCGCACCCTGGCGGCTCCAGGTCATGCTCGACGAGGCCGAGGGCGGGCACTGGGTCTCCCGGCGCAACCCCCGGGTGCGGCGGCCCCTCGACCTCGTGGGCGCCCGCACCCCCGAGGGGGTGCCCCACCTCGCCCCGGAGGTCCAGCTGTTCTACAAGGCCAAGCAGCCCAGGGCGAAGGACGAGCAGGACTTCGCGGCGGCGCTCCCCGTGCTCGGCGCCGAGCAGCGGCGATGGCTCGCCGGGGCCGTCGCCGCCACCTACGGGGACCACCCGTGGGACGCCGAGCTGCGCCCACCGGGCGGGGAACGCCCCTGACCCCGCACCCCGAGGGGCGCTCCGCGCCGGCCGGGCTCACGCCAGCTGGGGCATCACCTCGGAGGCGACGAGCTCCAGGTGGTCGAGGTCATCGAGGTCCAGGATCTGGAGGTAGACCCGCTCGGAGCCGACCGCGGCGTACCGTCCCAGCTTCTCGACCACCTCGGCCGGCGAGCCCGCGAGACCGTTCTCCTTCAGCTCGTCCACCTCCCGGCCGATCACCGCCGCCCGGCGCGCCACCTCCTCGTCGGTGCGCCCCACACAGGTCACCAGGGCGTTCGAGTACACCAGGTCGGAGGGCGCCCGCCCCAGCTCCTCGGCGGCGGCCCGGACCCTGCCGAACTGCCGCTCGGTGTCCGCGACCGAGGCGAAGGGGATGTTGAACTCGTGGGCGTACCGCGCGGCCAGGGCGGGCGTCCGCTTCGCTCCGTGCCCGCCGATGAGGATCGGCAGCGGGGACTGCACGGGCTTCGGCAGCGCGGGGGAGTCCTTCAGCTGGTAGTGGGTGCCGTCGTAGGCGAACCGCTCGCCGACGGGCGTCTCCCACAGCCCGGTCACGATCGCGAGCTGCTCCTCCAACCGCCCGAACTTCTCCTTGGGGAACGGAATGCCGTACGCGGTGTGCTCGTCCGCGTACCAGCCGGAGCCGAGGCCCAGTTCGATCCGGCCGCCGGACATCTGGTCGACCTGCGCCACCTGGATCGCGAGGACTCCCGGCAGTCGGAAGGTGCCCGCCGTCATCAGCGTGCCGAGCCTGATCCGCCGGGTCTCCCGGGCCAGGCCCGCCAGGGTGGTCCACGCGTCCGTGGGGCCCGGGAGACCGTCCACCGAACCCATGTGGAGGTAGTGGTCGGACCGGAAGAAGGCGTCGTAGCCCAGGTCCTCGGCGGCCCGCGCGACGCGGAGCAGCGTGTCGTAGGTGGCACCCTGTTGGGGCTCGGTGAAGACTCGTAGATCCATGTCCCCCATCATGCCCGGCAGCGGGGAGCCGGCGACGGCAACCCCGCGGCCCGGCCCCCGCGCGTCCCCGCCCCGTCGCCGGAGCCCGCCCCGTCGCCGGAGCCTGCCCCGTCGCCGGAGCCCGGGCCGGGGACGCGTTCGGTGCCGTCCGGGTCAGAGCCTCGGGTCCACCGGCTCCGACTCCAGCGCGAGGACCGCGAACACCGCCTCGTGGACCCGCCACAGCGGCTCCCCCTCGGCCAGCCGCTCCAGCGCCTCCAGGCCGAGCGCGTACTCCCGCAGCGCCAGCGACCGCTTGTGGCCGAGGTGCCGGGAGCGCAGCCGCTCCAGGTGCTCCGGGCGGGTGTACTCGGGACCGTAGACGATCCGCAGGTACTCCCGTCCCCGGCACTTGATCCCCGGCTGCACCAGACGCTGCCGCCCGACCCGGGCCAGCGCCTCCAGCGGCTTGACGACCATGCCCTCGCCGCCCGCGTCGGTCAGCTCCTGCCACCAGTCGACGCCGGCCCGCACCGACGCCGCGTCCCCGGTGTCGACGACGAGCCGTCGGGTGGGGGCCAGCAACCCCGTCGCGTCGTGCGCCACCAGCAGGTCGATCAGCGCCAACTGCTCGTCGTGCGGCAGCCCCGCCAACGAACGGCCACGGGTCGCCAGGACCTGGAACGGCGCGAGCCGCACCCCCTCCAGGCCCTCGGTGCTCCAGCAGTACCTGCGGTACGCCTCGGTGAAGGCGGCGGCGTCCTCGGTCCGCCCCCGGTGCCGCTCCAGCAGGTCCCCGACGGGCACGCCCCGCCCCGCCGCGGCCTCCAGTGCGCTCACCGCCCGCGGCAGCACCGTGCCCGCGGCGGCGCCGACCGCCGCGTACTGGGTGCGCAGCAGCCCCGCCGCCTTCAGCGACCACGGCATCAGCTCGGCGTCCAGGAGCAGCCAGTCGGTGTCCAGCGACTCCCACAGCCCCGCGGCCGTCGCGGCGGCGCGCACCCGCCCGATGACCTCCTCGGTGACCGCCGGATCGTCGAAGAACGGGCGGCCCGTCCGGGTGTACAGGGACCCGGTGGGGCCGTCCACCCCGAAGCGGGTGCGTGCGGCGTCCGCGTCCCGGCACACCAGGGCGACGGCCCGCGACCCCATGTGCTTCTCCTCGCACACGACCCGGGCGACCCCGTCGGCCGCGTACTGCGCGAACGCCTCCGCCGGGTGTTCCAGATGGCCGTCCAGCGACGAGGTCGCGGTGGGCGCCATGGTCGGCGGCAGGTACGGCACGAGCCGCGGGTCGACCGCGAAGCGGCTCATGACCTCCAGGGCCGCCGCCGCGTTCTCCTCCCGTACCGCGACCCGGCCGCCGTGCCGGGTCTCCACGGTCCGACGGCCGACGACGTCGGTCAGGTCCAGGGGGCGCCCGTCCTGCCCGCCCGGCGCCTCGGGCACCAGGGGCCGCACCGGCTCGTACCAGACGCGCTCGGCGGGCACGTCGACCAGTTCGCGTTCCGGGTAGCGCAGGGCAGTCAGCTTCCCGCCGAAGACGCAGCCGGTGTCCAGGCACAGGGTGTTGTTGATCCACTGGGCCTCGGGCACCGGCGTGTGCCCGTACACCACGGCGGCCTTGCCCCGGTAGTCCTCCGCCCACGGGTAGCGCACCGGCAGCCCGAACTCGTCGGTCTCCCCCGTGGTGTCGCCGTACAGGGCGTGCGAGCGGACCCGGCCCGAGGTCCGGCCGTGGTACTTCTCCGGCAGGCCCGCGTGGGAGACGACCAGCCGGCCGCCGTCGAGTACGTAGTGGCTGACCAGGCCGTCCACGAAGGCGGCGACCCGGGCCCGGAACTCCTCGCTCTCGTCCGCCAACTGCGCCGCGGTCTCGGCGAGGCCGTGGGTGAGCTGCACCTTGCGGCCCTTCAGCCAGCGCCCCAGCTTGTTCTCGTGGTTGCCGGGCACGCACAGGGCGTTCCCCGCGGCGGCCATGTCCATCACCCGGCGCAGCACCCCGGGGCTGTCCGGCCCGCGGTCGACCAGGTCACCGACGAACACGGCGGTCCGGCCCTCGGGGTGGGCGCCGTCGACGTAGCCGAGCTTGCCCAGCAGGGCTTCCAGTTCGCTGCGGCAGCCGTGGACGTCACCGATCAGGTCGAACGGGCCGGTCAGATGGGTCAGGTCGTTGAACCGCCGCTCGGTGACGATCCGCGCCGATGCGATCGCGTCGACCCCGCGCAGGACGTGCACCTTGCGGAAGCCCTCGCGTTCCAGTCCGCGCAGCGAGCGGCGCAGTTCGCGCTGGTGACGGCTGACCACCCGGGCCGGCAGGTCCGCGCGTTCGGGTCGTTCGGCGTTGCGTCGCACGCACACCGACTCGGGCACGTCGAGGACGATCGCGATGGGCAGCACGTCGTGTTCACGGGCCAGCCGGATCAGCTGGGCCCGCGCCCCGGACTGCACGTTCGTCGCGTCGACGACGGTCCGCCGGCCCGCGGCGAGGCGTTTGCCCGCGATGTAGTGCAGGACGTCGAAGGCGTCGCCGGACGCCGACTGGTCGTTCTCGTCGTCGGCGACCAGTCCCCGGCAGAAGTCGCTGGACAGCACCTCCGTGGGCCGGAAGTGCCGCTGGGCGAAGGTCGACTTGCCCGAGCCGGTGGAGCCGATGAGGACGACCAGGGACAGGTCGGTGACGGGCAGGACGCGCACGTCCTGCGCGGTGGTGCTGTCGGTGCCGCTCATGCCGCGGTCCCCTCCTCGGTGCTCTCGGTGCTCTCGGTGCTCTCGGTGCTCTCGGTGGCCGGGGCGGCGCCGCGGCGGAACAGGGCGAGCTGCGTCGGCGCGCCCACCTCCGGGTCCTCGGGTCCCACCGGCCGCAGCTCCACGGTGTACCCGTGCCGTGCGGCCACCTGCTGCGCCCAGTCCCGGAACTCGTCGCGACGCCACTCGAAGCGGTGGTCCCGGTGCCGCTTGTGTCCGGCCGGCAGCGACTCCCAGCGGACGTTGTACTCGACGTTCGGGGTGGTCACGATGACCGTCGCGGGACGGGCCGCGCCGAACACCGCGTACTCCACGGCGGGCAGCCGCGGCGGGTCGACGTGCTCGATGACCTCGCACAGCACGGCCGCGTCGTACCCTTCGAGCCGGCGGTCGGTGTACGTCAGCGAGCCCTGGAGCAGCGTGACGCGGGACGCCTGGCGCTCGCCCATCCGGTCCAGCCGCAGCCGCCGGGCGGCAACGGTGAGCGCACGGGACGACACGTCGACCCCGACGATCTCCGTGAAGCGGGGGTCCGCCAACAGTTCCTTCACCAACTGGCCCTGGCCGCAGCCGAGGTCGAGCACCCGGGCCGCACCGGTCCGGGCCAGCGCGGTCACGATCGCCGTGCGGCGGGCCCGCGCCAACGGCACCGGCCTCTCCTCGGTGTCCGTGGTCTCGTCGACGGCGTTGTCGATCTCCTCGACCTCGGTGTCGTCGCTCTGCGCGAGGCGTTCCAGGGCGAGGTGTTCCAGCGCGGTGCGGGCCAGGCCCCAGCGGTGGTTGAGGTACCGGCTGGTGATGACCTGCTGCTCCGGGTGGGTGGCGAGCCAGCCCTCCCCGGCGCGCAGCAGCTTGTCGACCTCGTCCTGCGACACCCAGTAGTGCTTGGTGTCGTCCAGCACCGGCAGCAGGACGTAGAGGTGTCGCAGCGCCTCGGCGAGCGTGCGGCCCGAGCCCTCCAGGACCAGGGACACGTAACGGGAGTCGCCCCACTCGGGGAAGCGCGCGTCGAGCGGTACGGGGGTCGCGGTGACCGTCCAGCCGAGCGGTGCGAACATCCGGTGCACCAGTTCGGCGCCCCCGCGTGCGGGGAGCACGGGAACCTCGATCCGCAGGGGCAGCGGCGCGACGGCCCGTGCCGGCAGCGCCGTGCACTGGCCCTTCAACGCGCTGGAGAACACCCGGCTGAGCGCGACGGCGAGCAGGGAGGACGCCGCGTAGGGACGGTCGTTCACGTACTGCGCGAGGGCGGCGTCGGGCGTGCTGCGCTCCTTGCCCTTGAGCTTGCGGACCAGCGCCACGGGGTCGACCTCCAGCAGCAGCGCCGCCGTGCAGCGCTCCGCGGTCGCCTCGGGGTAGAAGACGTGGGCGGTGCCGTGCGAGGTGGAGAACGCCTGGCTGCGGTCCGGATGCTTGTGCAGCAGGAAGCCCAGATCGGTCGCGGGACGTTCAGGATGACCTGTCGTGGTGATGGTGAGGAACACCCGTACGAGTATTGCGGGCGGGTATCGGCCGGGGCGAGGGAGTTTTGCGGACGTGCTCCCTGGGAGGGCGTGTGGGTGCGTCAGGTGGACCGCTCCGCCGGGGTGTGGCTACCCGTGCGGACGCACCTGGGCAAGATCACCTGAGTGCGCCAGCTGCAACGGCTCTGACCTGCGGTGTTGCCCTGCGTCACCGGCTGGCCGCGGGGACGGTCCGGTGCCGCGGGCGGGCCGGTGGAGATGCGCCGTCATCCGACGGATCGTCACATGAGGGGGCGACGGTACCGGCTCTCGTCAGCGCGCGGGCAAGCCTCCGCACGCGGCCGGTGCTTGACGGAGGATCACATGCAAGCTCGACGTTTCCTCGCCTCGGCCGGGGTGGCCGCGGCGACGGTCGCCCTCACCGCGCCGCTCGCCCTCGCGGCGGGCGTTCCGGCCGGCGGGGCGCCCGGTCCCCGGCCCGGTGCCGACACCCTGTCGTTCTCGCCGGACCCCGTGCGGGCCGGACACACCACCACCGTGCGCACGTTCTCCTGCGGGAACAGCGACACCGCCACGGTGAACGCCGAGTCCCTGGGCGTGCGGCACGTCCGGCTCACCCGCGACGGACGTGACGGACGTGACGGACAGGACGAACGTGACCTGAGGGACGACCAGGACGCCCGGGGCGGCCAGCAGTCCGGCGCCCGGGACGAACTGAGCGGACGCCTCGACGTGCCGTGGAACACCCGCCCCGGCCGCTACGACGTCCACGGGACCTGCGACAACGGCGCGCACCTCGGCGGAGTGCTGGAGGTCGTGCCCGCCAGTGGCTCGCACGCCGGATTCGGCGGCCCCCGCGCCGACGAGAACGGCACCCTCACCACGGCCGCGGGCGGCGTCCTGATCGCCGGCGCGGTGGCGGGCGGCGCGTTCCTCTACCGGGCGCGGCGCCGGGCCGTCTGACGCACCGCCCGGAAGGGGCCCGCACCCGCGCCCCCGGTCCGGGCGCGGTCACGGCAAGAGCACGGGGCGAACGGAAGGAGACCCGGGATGGACCCGTACCCATGGAGGTCGACGCGCTACTCCGCCGAGGGCGAGGCGCTGCTCGCGGCGCTCGACGTCCACCGCAGGGCCGCCCGGGCCCGGGTCGATCGACGGCACCGGGTGGGGTGGTCCTCCCTCGCGCTCGCCGTGCTGGTCGGGGTGCGCCTGGTGCAGGGCGACCCGGTGGCGGGCCCGCCACAGCCGGCGCCCGCGGCGGCGGTCCGTCCCGCGCCGTCGGCCACGGCTTCGGCGGACGCGGCCCGGGCGGGCGCGGAACCCCTCGCCGTCGCCCGCCCGGCGCGGGTCCAGGTGCCGAGCATCCGGGTGGACGCCCCGCTGCTGGACGTCGGTTACGACCCGCAGGGACAGATCGAGGCGCCCGCGCCGACCCGGCCGGACACCGCGGGCTGGTTCAGCGAGGGCCTCACCCCGGGCGAGCGGGGCACCGCGGTGATCACCGGCCATGTGGACACCCGCACCGGCCCCGCCGTCTTCTACTCACTGGGCCTGCTCCGCCCGGGCGAAACCGTCGAGGTGCCCCGCGCCGACGGGCGCACCGCGGTGTTCACGGTCGACGGCGTCGAGACCTTCAAACGCGAGGGGTTCCCCGCCGAGCGCGTCTACGGCGACACCGGGCGCCCGGAGCTGCGCCTCATCACCTGCGGCGGCTCCTACGCGGGGGAGAGCGGCTACGACGCGAACGTGGTCGTCTTCGCCCACCTCACCGGCGTGCGCTGAGCAGCAACCTTCGGGTGTCGAGCAGGGGCCCGACCAGGCGCCGTCGGGCCTCACCGACGGGCCCGGACCGGCGCCGGCGAGGCTCACCGACGTGCGCCGAGCAGCGCCCGGCCCGTCGCCCACAGTGCCGTCAGCACGGCGACCGTCAGGTACCCGGCGCCCACCGCGGCGAGCGGCCCCCACGGGACGACCACCGGGGCCGGCGCCCCGACCAGCGCCAACGCCGCCGCCAGCGCCCCCAGGTGCACCGCCGCGACCAGCGCGCCCAGTACGGCCCCCGTGCCGACCAGTACCGCCGCCTCCCACCCGACGACCCGGAGCACCTGCCCCCGGGTCGCCCCCGCCAGCCGAAGGGCCCGGAGTTCCGGCAGTCGGTCCGCGGCGGCCATCAGCGTCGTGTTGGCCAGCGCCAGCGCCCCGTACAGCACCGCGATCCCCAGGACCAGCAGGAAACCGATCCGGGTGGCCCCGTTCGCGCGCGGAGCCAGCGCCCGCGCGTACGCCTCGCCCGTGCGGACCCGGCCGTCCCCCGCGGCCGTCCGCAGCGCCGCCGCGACCGCACCCGCCCGGGCCCCGGGCACCACCCGGACCTCGACGCGGTCCACCACGGCGCCCGGCGCGTTGGCCGGGGTGACGTACACGCCCTGGGAGCCGGTGCCGGTGCGCAGGACCGCCGCGATCCGCAGCCGCACCCGCTGACCGTCCGCCCGCCACACGGTGACGTGTTGCCCCACCCGGTGCTGCTGCCACTCCTCGTTGACGACGACGGACCCGTCGTCCAGGTCCCGCACGTCGCCCGCGGCGACCGGGAGCGTCGTGGTCGCCGCGAGGGCCGCGGGGTCGACGGCGCGCGCCTCGGACCGGATCAGCGCCGTGCCCTCCTCCAGTACGTGCAGCTCGCTCGTCGCGGACGGGGACACCACCGCGCCGGGCACCCGGGCGAGCGCCGCGACCCCGGCCCGGTCCACGCCCGTGACGACGAAGTCCGCCGTCGTCCGGCGTTCGACCTCCCGCGCCTTCGCCCCGTTCAGGGTGGCGGTCGTCCCGAGCAGGGTGCCGGTGAGCGCCACGGTCACCAGCACCGGGGACGCCACCGCGGCCCCGCGCCGGACCGCGGTGGACACGCCCGCCCGGACGAGTTCGCCGCCGGCCCCGGGCAGCCGTGCCGGCAGTCGGGTCAGGGCCCGGGCCACCGGACCCACCCAGCCGGGCGCCAACAGCGCCACCGCGACGATCAGCAGCGCGGGCCGGCTGGTGTACGTCTTGCGGTGCAACAGCTCGCCCGGTTCGGCGACCAGGGAGTACCCGAGGATTCCCAGCGCGGCCACCAGCAGGCCACCGCCCCACACCAGCCGGCCCCGGGTCAGCACCCCGTGGTCGACGGACGCCTCCCGCAACGCCTCGGCCGGGCCGGTGCGCCCCGCCCGCCAGGACGCCGCCGCCACCCCGGCGAGGGCCACCGCGAGCCCCGTCCAGAACGCCAGGTGGTAGGGCCAGCGGTCCGCGCCGATCCGGAAGCCCGCGGGCGCCGCCTGACGGGCCACCAGCAGGCGGGCCAGCAGCGGCGCCGCCCAGCCGCCGAGCAGACACCCCGCCGCCGAGGCGGTCCCCCCGACGAGCAGCCCCTCCGCGTACACCGTGCGCCGCACCTGACCCGGGGTCGCCCCCGCCGTGCGCAGCAACCCGAACTCCCGGCGTCGGCGGGCCACCGAGTACGCGAACGTCGACGCGACGACGAACACCGACACGAACCCGCAGACCCCGCCCGCCGTGCCGAGCAGCGCGACGAGTGCCGTGCGCGCCGCCCGCTCCCGTTCCGTACCGGGGTCCGCGATTCGCCGTTCGGTGCCCGTGAGGACCCGCACTCCCGGGTACCGGTCGTCGGCGACCACCGCGCGCACCGCCGCCGGCGGGGCGTCCACGACCACGTGGTCCCCGGCGGCGAACCGCGCCGCGTGCCGTTCGGTGAGGAACACGGCCCGCTCGAACGCGGTGGGGGCGGCGGCCGTCCCCACCACCCGCAGCACGCCCCGGTCGGTGTCGACCCGTTCGCCGGGCCGCGCCCAGCCGCCGGCCGCCACGGCCTCCCCGTCCCGCACCGGCGCCCGCCCCGCGGCCAGCCGGTACGAGGCGAAGGCGGCGGTCGACCACGGGTGGGCGAGGAGCTCACCGGCGCCCTCGGCCCGGACCGGGAACGTCCGGTCCACCACCGTGGGGCCCAGCTCCGCCAGCTCCCGCAGCAGGGCGCGCGGCACCGCCCGCGGCCCGCTCCACCTGCCCTCGCGGGGTCCGGCGGGGGTGTCCACCCGGAGGGTGTCCGCACCCCGCACCAGCACCGGTGCCGTCGCGAACCGCTCCGGCTGCCGCTCCGGGGTCCGGGTCGCCGAGGCCAGGGCCAGGCCCATCGCGGTGAGCACCCCGACGCCCAGCGCCAGCGCCAGGAAGCCCCCGAGGAAGGTGACCAGCCGGTCGCGCAGTCCGCACCACGTCACGCTCAGCACGTCGCCGCCCCCACCCGGGCCTCCAGCGCGGTCATCCGTCGGGCGACCTCCTCGGCGTTCGGCGCGGTCACCTCTCCGGCGAGCGCCCCGTCCACCAGGAACACCACTCGGTCGGCGCGGGCGGCGGCCGTCGGATCGTGGGTCACCATGACGACGGTCCGCCGCTCCTCGTCCACCAACTCCCGCAGCAGGGTCAGCACCCCGCGGCCCGCGACGGTGTCGAGCGCGCCGGTCGGCTCGTCCCCGAACACCACCGAGGGGCGGGTGATCAGGGCCCGGGCCACCGCGACCCGCTGCTGCTGACCGCCCGACAACTGGGCGGGACGGTGCCGGGCCCGGTCCGCCAGCCCCACCCGGGCCAGCGCCTCCCGCACCCGGGCCCGGCCGGGACGGCGGCCCGCCAACCGCAGCGGCAGCGCCACGTTCTGCTCGGCCGTCAGCGACGGCAACAGGTTGAAGGACTGGAACACGAACCCGATCCGCTCCCGCCGCAGCAGGGTCAGCCGCCGCTCACCGAGCCCCGTCAGCTCGGCCCCGTCGAGGACCACCGACCCCGAGGTCGGCCGGTCGAGCCCGGCCGCGCACTGGAGCAGCGTCGACTTCCCCGACCCGGAGGGGCCCATGACCGCCGTGAAGGTGCCCCGCCCGAAGGAGAGGGACACTCCGTCCAGGGCCGTCACCGGGGTGCCGCCGCGGCCGTGCGGCCGGTGCACCCGGGTCACCGCAGTCAGTCTGATCACCTTGTCGTCCATGCCGTCCACTCCACCGCCCCGGACCCCGCCGGGTCAGCGGGGCCCGGTGGAGAACCGGGGTAGGGCCTGCCCCACCCCCGGACCTCCACCCAGCGCCCTGGGCCGGCCGAGGACGCCCGCCTACCGTGGGAACCATGCGCAGCGAACCGAGACGGCACCCCGCCGCCGCTCCCCTCCCACCCGGGCCCGGCACGGGCCTGCGCGAGGCCCTGGGTTCCCCCCGCCGCCTGCGCTACCTGCGCACCGGTTGGCCCTGGCGGTCGGTCGGCTACCTCCTGACCGGCGCTCTGCTGGGACCCGTCCTCCTGGCGGCGCTCCTGGTCACCGCCGCGGCCGGGCTCGCCCTCGCCCCGGTGCTCCTCGGACTGCCGCTGTTGGCCTCGCTCGTGCTCCTCGGGCTGCCGTTCGCCCGGTTCGAACGGTGGCGGCTGCGCCTGGTCCGGCACACCGCGACCGATCCGCACCGACGGGTCACCGCGCCGGGGCCCGGTGCCTGGGCCCGGGTCCGCTTCCGGGAACCGGTCACCTGGCGGGAGTTCGGGTACGCGGGGCTCACCGCGCTCCTGCTGTGGCCGTTGGAGGCGCTGGCGGTGGCCTTCGCCCTGGGCGCGCCCCTGACCCTGGTCGCCGCGCCGGCCCTGATGGCGACCGTCGGCGGCGGCGAGGAGGTCCGGGTGCTCAAGCTGTGGCTCGTCACCTCCTGGCCGCTGGCCTGCGCGTGCGCGGCCCTCGGGACCATCCTGATCGCCCCCGGACTGTACGTGCTCGGCTGGCTCGCCGAGGTGCGCGCCGGCATCGCCCGGGCCCTGCTCGGCCCGCGGGACAGCACGGCCGAGCGGACCGTGCGGGAGCTGAGCCGCTCCCGGGTCCGCCTGGTCGACGCCTTCGACGCCGAACGGCGCCGGATCGAACGGGACCTGCACGACGGGGCGCAACAACGGCTCGTCGCCCTGACGATGGCCCTGGGCCTCGCCCGCCTCGACGCCCCGCCGGGACCGCTCGCCGACACCCTGGCCCGCGCCCACGACGAGGCCGGACGGGTCCTCGCCGAACTGCGCGAACTCATCCACGACATCCATCCGAAGGTCCTCACCGACTTCGGTCTGGAGGCCGCCGTCCAGGACGCCGCCGACCGTTCGCCGGTGCCCGTCGACGTCGCCACCGCACTGCCGGGCCGACTCCCCGGGCCGGTGGAGGCCGCCGCCTACTTCGTCACCCGGGAGGCCCTGGTCAACGTCGCCCGGCACAGCGGCGCCCACCGGGCCAAGGTCACCGTCCGGCACGCCGCCGGAACGCTGGTCCTGGAGGTCGACGACGACGGCCGCGGCGGCGCCGACCCGGCGGTCGGCAGCGGACTGACCGGACTCGGCGACCGGGTGTCGGCACTGGATGGCACACTCACCCTGTCCAGCCCACCGGGCGGACCGACCCTGCTGCGCGTGGAGATCCCTTGCCGACCGACCGAGCGGACCCGTCCCACCTGACGGCCGGGGCCGGTGCGCCCCGGCCGCTGCGGGTGGTCCTCGCCGAGGACAGCGTCCTGCTGCGCGAGGGACTCGTCGGCCTGCTCACCCGCTTCGGGCACGAGACGGTGGCCGCCGTCGGGGACGCCGCCGCGCTGACCGTTGCCGTCGCGGACACGGACCCGGACGTCGTCGTCACCGACGTGCGGATGCCACCCGACTTCGAGGACGAAGGGCTGCGGGCCGCCGTGGCCCTGCGCCGCGCCCGGCCCACCCTGCCGGTCCTCGTGCTGAGCCAGTACGTGCAACGGGCCTACGCGGCCGACCTCCTCGACTCGGGCGACGGCACGGGCGTCGGCTACCTCCTCAAGGACCGGATCGGCCAGGTCGAACAGTTCCTCGACGCCTTGCGCGCGGTCGCGGACGGCGGCACCGTCGTCGACCCGGAGGTGGTCCGCCAACTGCTGCGCCGCCGCCGCGATCCCCTACGGCGACTGACTCCGCGCGAACGGGAGGTGCTGGGCCTGGTCGCCGAGGGACGCTCCAACAGCGCCATCGCCCGGGAACTCGTCGTCTCCGACGCGGCCGTGGTCAAGCACATCGGCAGCATCCTCGCCAAGCTGGACCTGCCGCCCGCGGGCGACACCCACCGCCGGGTCCTCGCCGTCCTCGCGTACCTGCGGTCCTGACCCGGCCGCGGCCGGCGCCGCGGCCTTCGCGGTCGCGCGGCGCGCCGGCGGGAAGGCGCACTCGCGTCGTGCGGCTGCGGATTCGGGGAAGGTAGACGCCATGGGATTCCACGTTGACTCCGAGACCGGGCGGCTGCGCCGCGTCATACTGCACCGGCCCGACCTGGAGCTGAAGCGGTTGACCCCCAGCAACAAGGACGCCCTCCTCTTCGACGACGTGCTGTGGGTGCGCCGGGCCCGTCAGGAGCACGACGGGTTCGCGGACGTGCTGCGGGACCGCGGGGTGACGGTCCACCTCTTCGGCGATCTGCTCACCGAGGTGCTGGACGTGCCTGAGGCCCGTGCGCTGGTCCTGGACCGGGTCTTCGAGGAGAAGGAGTACGGTCCGCTCGCCACCGGCCACCTACGGGCCGCCTTCGCGGGGCTGCCCGCGCCCCAGCTGTGCGAGGCGCTGGTCGGCGGCATGACCAAGCGGGAGTTCCTGGAGGGCCACGCCGAACCCACCTCCGTCCGCTTCCACGCCATGGAGCTGGACGACTTCCTGCTCGGCCCGCTGCCCAACCACCTGTTCACCCGGGACACCTCCGCCTGGATCTACGACGGCGTGTCCATCAACGCGATGCGCTGGCCGGCCCGCCGCCGCGAGACCGTGCACTTCGAGGCGATCTACCGGCACCACCCGCTGTTCGCCGCGGAGTCGGCGGGACCGTTCAACGTCTGGTCCGAGGGGCTGGCCGACTACCCGTCCACCATCGAGGGCGGTGACGTCCTGGTGATCGGCAACGGCGCGGTCCTCATCGGGATGAGCGAGCGGACCACGCCCCAGGCAGTGGAGATGCTCGCCCACAAACTGTTCGCGGCCGGGTCCGCGCGGACCATCGTCGCGCTCGACATGCCCAAGCGGCGCGCCTTCATGCACCTGGACACGGTGATGACGATGGTCGACGGTGACACGTTCACGCAGTACGCCGGGCTCGGCATGCTCCGCTCGTACACGATCGAGCCCGGTGTCGACGTGCGGGAGCTGAAGGTCACCGACCATCCGCCGGAGCACATGCACCGGGCCGTCGCCGCGGCCCTCGGCCTCAGCGAGATCAGGGTGCTCACCGCCACCCAGGACGTGCGCGCGGCGGAGCGGGAGCAGTGGGACGACGGCTGCAACGTCCTCGCCGTGGAACCGGGGGTGGTCATCGCCTACGAACGCAACGCCACCACCAACACCCATCTGCGCAAACAGGGCATCGAGGTGATCGAGATCCCGGGGAGCGAGCTGGGGCGCGGTCGGGGCGGGCCGCGGTGCATGAGCTGCCCGGTGGAGCGGGAGGCCGTGGGCACCGGCTGAACGCCGACCCCGGGAACGGCCTGAAGCAGCCTTGCATAGAAATGTTGTCTATCGTATAGACTTCCAAACTTCCCGACCGACGTTCTCGCCCCTGGAGCCCCGCATGGTGACTGTCCCGTCCGGTTTCACCGGCCGCCACTTCCTCAAGGAGCTGGACTTCACCGCCGACGAGTTCAAGGCCCTGGTGGTCCTCGCGGCCGAACTGAAGGCGGCCAAGAAGTCGCGCACCGAGACCCCCCTGCTGCGCGGCCGGAACATCGCCCTCATCTTCGAGAAGACCTCCACCCGGACCCGCTGCGCCTTCGAGGTCGCCGCCGCCGACCAGGGAGCCAGCACCACCTACCTCGACCCCTCCGGCTCCCAGATGGGCCACAAGGAGTCGGTCAGGGACACCGCCCGGGTGCTGGGCCGGATGTACGACGCGATCGAGTACCGGGGCGACAGCCAGCCCGCGGTCGAGGAATTGGCGGCCTTCGCGGGCGTCCCCGTCTACAACGGGCTCACCGACGACTGGCACCCCACCCAGATGCTCGCGGACGTCCTCACCATGACCGAACACTGCGTCAAGCCCCTCGACGGGACCTCCTTCGCCTACCTCGGCGACGCCCGGTTCAACATGGGCAACTCCTACCTGATCACCGGGGCGCTGCTCGGCATGGACGTCCGGATCGTGGCCCCCGAGGCGTACTGGCCCGACCGCGGCGTGGTGGACCGGGCCCGTGCGCTGGCCGAGAAGAGCGGCGCCACCCTCACCCTCACCGAGGACGTCACCGAGGGCGTGCGCGGAGCGGACTTCGTCGCCACCGACGTCTGGGTGTCGATGGGGGAGCCCAAGGAGGTCTGGGCCGAGCGGATCGCCGCCCTCGGCCCGTACGCCGTGACCCTGGAGGTGCTCCAGGCCACCGGCAACCCGGACGTGCGGTTCCTGCACTGCCTGCCGGCCTTCCACGACCTGGGCACCCGGGTCGGCCGCGAGATCCACGAGACGTACGGCCTGGAGTCACTGGAGGTCACCGACGAGGTCTTCGAGTCCCCGTACTCCGTCGTCTTCGACGAGGCCGAGAACCGACTGCACACCATCAAGGCCGTCCTGGTGGCCACCCTCGCCGACTGACCCGGGGCGGGAGCGGGGACGGGGAGCAGAGGCGGGGAGCGGGGGCGGGATCGGCGCCCGCCCCCACTCCCTCCGGGTCAGGAGGTGGACAGGCCCAGGTCCGCCGCGACGGCGCTGACCCGGGTGAACACCGAGTCGGGGTGCACGTCGTCGCAGTACTTGTTGCCGGTGGAGACGATGCCGATCACCTTGCCGCCGGCGATCAGCGGGCCGCCCGAGTCACCGCGGCAGATGCTGTCCTTGGTGCCCGCGGTGGGCGCCCCGCACACCGTCAGCGCCCGGGTGTCGGTGGGACCGGTGAACGGCTCGCAGGTCTTGATGGACGCCAGCTTGAGCACCGCCGACTTGAGCCGGGTCGCCGAGGTGTCCCGCGCGGTCTGCCCCCAACCCACCGTCGTCGCGGTCTTCCCCAGCGCGTACAGCGCGTTGTCCCGCGGACCCGCCACCGGCAGCGACCGGTACGGCATCCGCGCCGACAGCGTCAACACGGCCGCGTCCCGGCCGAGGAAACCGTCGTACTGCGGGTGCAGCGTCACGTCGGCCACCCCGCGGACCGTGCCGTTGGTGGCGGCGAGGGTGGTGCGCCCGCCGACGACCTTCAGCTTGCGGGCCGCGTCGACGTCCTTGACGCAGTGCGCCGCGGTCAGCACCTTGGTGGGCGCCACGAGGGTGCCGCCGCACACGTGTTGACCGCCCGCGGTCCTCAGCTGCATGGCGTACGGGTGGGTGCCGGTCGTGGCGTTCTTCCCGCCGTGGATGGCGCTGGCCGGCGCCGCGGTGACCGTGAGGCCCGCAGCCATGAGCGCGGACGCGGCGAGTACGGTGGCGGCGCTCCTGGTGGAACTGGACATGGAATCCCCCTCTGGACGTGGGCGCGGCGTGATCCACCGCGCCTTCCGTACAGCAGGACGGGGAGTTCGGCGGGGGCGTTCCCCCCGAAGGAGGGAGTTCTCCGCGGTCCGCCGGGGGGGAAGTGCTCAGTGGGCGTGGCGGGGCCGGGGCACGGCGGAGAGGGTGAACCACACGGCCTTGCCGGACTCGGTGGCCCGGTGTCCGCACGCCGAACTGAGGGCCCGGATCAGCAGCAGGCCCCGCCCGTGCTCCTGCCAGGGGTCGGGCGGCTCCGGAAGCGCGGGGCGGGTCAGACTGCCGGGGGGACACGGATCGGGGTCGTGCACCTCGACCTGACAGCCACCGGGCAGCAGCGCCACGACCAACTCGATCGGTTCGTCGCCCGAGGTGTGCTCGACGGCGTTCGCCACCAGTTCCGCCGTGAGCAGTTCGGCCGTGTCGCAGTCGGCGGTGTCCCGGGTGTCGGCCGCGTCGGCGAGCGCCGTCCGCACCAGCGCGCGCGCCACCGGCACCGCCGCGGTGGAGTGGGGCAGCGCGATGCGCCAGGAGGCGGGGGCGGATGACTCGTGCAAGGCGGGTCCGTTCGGGGCGCAGATGGTCCGGCCGTCAACTTCATGAATGGTACGGGGTGACCCCCGTCCGCCGAACGCCGGGCGAAGCCCGCACCTCCGCCCCTGGTCACACCCCCTGCCGACGCCGGCACGGTCACCCGCCGGGGCGCGGCCGGTGCTCGATCAGCCAGGACTCGGCGTAGGCGACGGCGTCGGCCAGGTCGAACAGCCGGGCCCGCGCACCGCCCACTGCGCCCCGCACCACGGGCCGGGCCCGCTCGAAGGCCGCCCCCAGCTCGTCGAAACGGTCCGCCGAGACCGCGGTGTCGCGCACCGTGGACCACGCCCGGCCCCGCGGGGTCATCACCGCGAAGGAGTTGTCCTCCTGCGGCGCGGGAATCCGGTACTCGGCCAGGTGGAACGCCGTACAGGAGGAGAAGTCCGCGCCCAGCAGCAGGACCCGCGCCCCCGCCTCCTCCAACCGGGCGAGCGGGCTGCGCTCACCGAACCGGCAGTCGAGCGCATGGCCGTCCACGAGCGCCCCGGCGCGCGGGCCCACGGCGGCGAAGGAGGTCTGCGGATGGGAACTGCGCACGACGCCGGGCCAGTTGCGGACGGTCTCCGGGATCACCCCGACCCCGAAGACGGGCGTGCTGCGCGCGTCGAAGGCCGGCATCGTGGCCCGGATGTCCGCCCACCACGCTTCGGGAGCCGGCGGGTTCTCCCAGTCGGCCGGATCGGAGTTGTCGCCGGTGTGCGTGGGCACCACCAGCGTCCCGTCACCGCCCAGCACGTCGAGCAGCGCCCCCACCACCACACCGGGACCCCCGCAGACCCAGCCGAGCGAACTGAGCGACGCATGCAGGAGGAGGGTCCCGCCCGGGGCGAGACCCAGGGCCCGCAGGTCGGCGGCGAGTGAATCACGCGTGCACAGGGGGCCGGTCAAGGGCTTCACGGACATGGACGCCCACTGTTCCGGAACGGGTGCCGCCGCGCCAACGGGTTTCCGCGGGCGATCCGGGTCAGCCGGCGATCCGCTCCAGATCGCCGACCGCGCGCTCGGCCTCGGGGAGGGTCAGCATCGCCAGCCGGGCCCGACGGGCGCGGGCCGAGACCTCCGCGTCCGCCAGCACGGCCCGGCAGACCCGTGCGATGCCCTCCGGCGTGGCCTCGTCGACCCGCCGGCCGAGCCCCAGTTCCCCCACCCGCTCGGCGTTCGAGAACTGGTCGCCGAACTGCGGGAGCACGGCCATCGGCGTGCCGGTGCGCAGCGCTTCCCGGACGCTGTTGAACCCGCCGTGGGTGAGGAAGAGGTCGACGGACTCCAGCAGCAGCGGCTGCGGCAGGAACTCGACCAGCCGCACGTGCGGCGGCAGTTCCCCCGCTTCCACCGGCAGGCCCACCGAGGCCACGATCACGGTGCAGTCCTCCAGCAGGGCCGCCGCCCGGGTGATCGACCGCATCGTCTCCGCGGGGTGGGGCATCGGGAACGGCAACCGACCGGACCCCCGCCCCTGTGACTCCCGCAGCAGATGGGGGAGCGCGGTGCCGAGCGCGGCGAAGACCAGGGGCCGGTCCACGGGGAGGTCGACCACCCACGGGGGCAGCGCCAGCCCGCGACCCACGGTCAGTGTCTGCCGGTACGCGAGGGACGTGGGGAGGTGCCGGGCGAAGGAGTACCCGGCCGGTACGTAGTCGACCCGCCCGTACGGGACCAAGGACAGCGGGTCGTCCTGGACCGGCAACCCGTTCTCGGCGCGCAGTTCGTTGAGCCCGGGCAACAGGTCCACCGGGTCGAGGACGTTGCTCGCCCCCGAAGGCGTCGGCAGCTGCGGCACGCTCAGCTGCTCCGAGGTCAGCACGCTACTCATGTCCATGCCGTCGCGGAGGATCAGGTCCGGCCGGAAGTCCTCGACGACCGGTCGCAGCGCCGCGTGCATCTCCCGTGCGCTCGTCCCGGTCAACGCGCCGGCCAACACGCGCCCCATCAGGCGTTGCCGTTCGGCTTCGTCCAGGTCCTTGCGTGCGGCGATTTCGAACA
This sequence comes from Streptomyces sp. NPDC127068, assembly GCF_042724695.1. Taxonomy (NCBI): domain Bacteria; kingdom Bacillati; phylum Actinomycetota; class Actinomycetes; order Kitasatosporales; family Streptomycetaceae; genus Streptomyces; species Streptomyces sp. NPDC127068. The sequence continues at coordinate 216,881 of NZ_JBHXEN010000003.1, forward strand.
GGCGCGGTGTCTCGTGGTACCCGGGCACCTGGTCCGCCAGGCACTCCACCACCCGGACCCGCTCGTGGGCGAAGACGGAGGCGAGCGGCGGCGTGGTCGCCACCAGTACCTGGTGTCCCGCCGTGACGAGCGCCCCCACCAGGGGCAGTTGGGCACGGCCGTGCGACGGACTGCCCGTCGTCGTCACCAGAACGCGCACGAAGAAGCCACACCCCTCTCCCCGGTACCGGAACCCCCTGACCACACCGGACGGAGCGCCGCGCACCGAACGTACGGTCACGCCCCCCACCGGTCAACGGCACCCGACGGCTTCCGGACAACCCCCGGGCACCGACCGGCCTCGACGGCACCCACGGCCGGAGGGGCGGGAGACCCCTCAGGGGTTCACCCCTACCGATCGGGCGCGTGACGGGTCTCGGCTCGGATAAACGTCTCATGCGACAAGTTCACTTCATCGAGCGAGTGATCACGCCTCTCAATGGCCCAGGTGGCGGGCCTGCGCCTACGGTTCTCCTGGTTCGGGACGCCCCCACTGCGCCCCACTTCCGCATCCACTTCCCCGCCGCGCCTCCGCTCCGCCGTGCGCGTGTACCGCAATGCCCGACCTCCTGAAGGAGAGCCCTGCCCGTGACCGTGGAGACCAGCCAGGAAGCGCCCGGAGAGCCGCGCCCCCAGAGCAGCCTCAGTACCGCGGCGGCCCGCAATCTCGCCACCACGACCAAGTCCGTCCCGCAGATGCAGGAGATCACCTCCCGCTGGCTGCTCAGGCTGCTCCCGTGGGTGCAGGTCTCCGGCGGCGCCTACCGCGTGAACCGCCGGCTGACCTACGCGGTCGGCGACGGCCGGATCGAATTCATCCAGGACGGGGCCGAAGTCCGGGTCATCCCGCAGGAACTCGGTGAATTGGCGCTGCTCCGCGGCTTCGAGGACGAGGCCGTGCTGGCCGCCCTCGCGGGCCGGTGCGTCCAACGCGACTTCCGTGCGGGCGAGGTGCTCGCCGAGCGCGGTGCCCCCGCCGAGCGCATCCACCTGGTCGCCCACGGTCGGATCGAGAAGATCGCCACCGGCCCGTACGGCGACGAGAACGTGACCGGCGTGGTCGCGGACGGCGACCGGTTCGGCCAGGACGCGCTGCTCGACCCGGACGCCGTCTGGGAGTACACCGCCGTCGCCAGGACCGCCGGCACCCTGCTCACCCTCTCCCGCGCCGACTTCGACTCCGTGAGCGCCGGATCACCGTCCCTCCAGGCGCACCTGAACGAGTTCCGCGCCCTGTCGGAACACCGGCAGAACCAGCGGGGCGAGGCGGAGATCGCGATGTCCGCCGGCCACAGCGGCGAGGTCGAACTCCCCGGCGCCTTCGTGGACTACGAGCTCAACCCCCGGGAGTACGAACTCTCCCTCGCGCAGACCGTACTGAAGGTCCACACCCGCGTCGCCGACCTCTACAACCAGCCGATGAACCAGACGGAGCAGCAACTGCGGCTCACGGTGGAGGCGTTGCGCGAGCGCCAGGAGTACGAGCTGATCAACAACCGTGAGTTCGGGTTGCTCCACAACGCGGCCTTCAGCCAGCGGATCCAGCCCCACTCCGGCCCGCCGACCCCGGACGACCTCGACGAACTGCTCTGCCGCCGCCGCGGTTCCAAGTTCTTCTTCGCCCACCCCCGGGCCATCGCCGCGATCGGCCGGGAGTTCAACTCCCGCGGCCTCTACCCCGACCACGTCGACGTCGGCGGCCAGCAGGTTCCCGCCTGGCGCGGGGTGCCGATCCTGCCGTGCAACAAGATCCCGATCAGCAAGGAGAACACCACCTCGATCCTGGTGATGCGGACCGGCGAGGAGAACCAGGGCGTGATCGGGCTCAACCCGACCGGTCTCCCGGACGAGTACGAGCCCGGCGTCTCCGTGCGGTTCATGGGCATCGACGAGCAGGCGATCATCTCCTACCTGGTCACCACCTACTTCTCCGCCGCGGTCCTGGTGCCCGACGCGCTCGGCGTGCTGGAGAACGTGCAGATCGCCCGTACCGGCGCCTGAGTCCGTCCGCCCGGCCGCCCCGGACCCGGCGGCGGTCGGGCCACGAGTCGCAGCGCCGGGCTCCGGCCCCCGCCGGCACCCCCGACAGAGCACTTCACGCGAGGAGTAGTGGTGCGACCATGAGCACCGATGCGCTGAACCGGATTCTGCGCGGCCCGACCGGTCTGGGCACGTCGGGGCTGCACCCGGCACGGCGCACGGCACCGGCCGACGGGGGCCGCCCCGTTCCGGGCCTGTACCACCATCCCGTACCGGAGCCCGACCCCGTGCGCACCGCGGAGGTCAGCCGTCGGATCAAGGAATGGGCGATCGGGGAGATCGAGCTGTACCCGCCCGAATGGGAGGAGGAGTTCGACGGCTTCGGCGTCGGGCGCTACATGACCGTCTGCCACCCCGACGCCCCGACCGCCGACCACGTGATGATCGCCGCCCGGCTGATGGTGGCCGAGAACGCGGTCGACGACTGCTACTGCGAGGACCACGGCGGCTCGCCCGTCGGACTCGGCGGCCGGCTGCTGCTGGCCCACACGGTGCTCGACCCGCTGCACACCGCAGGCGAGTACGCACCGGCGTGGGAGGGGTCACGCGGGGCGGACGCGCCCCGGCGCGCCTACCACTCCGCGATGGAGCACTTCCTCCGGGCGGCCACGCCCTCCCAGGCGGACCGCTTCCGGCACGACATGGCCCGACTGCACCTCGGGTACCTCGCCGAAGCGGCCTGGGACCAGACCGACCACGTCCCCGAGGTGTGGGAGTACCTGGCGATGCGCCAGTTCAACAACTTCCGCCCCTGCCCCACCATCACCGACACCGTCGGAGGCTACGAACTCCCGGCGGACCTGCACGCCCGGCCGGAGCTCCAACGGGTGATCGCGCTCGCCTCCAACGCCACCACCATCGTGAACGACCTCTACTCCTACACCAAGGAACTCGACAGTCCGGGCCGGCACCTGAACCTGCCCGTGGTGATCGCCGAACGCGAGGAACGCACCGAGAAGGACGCCTACCTCAAGGCGGTCGAGGTCCACAACGAGCTGATGCACGCGTTCGAGGCCGAATCGGCCGCCCTCGCCGCGGCCTGCCCCCTGCCCACCCTGGTGCGCTTCCTGCGCGGCGTCGCCGTGTGGGTCGACGGCAACCACCACTGGCACCAGAACAACACCTACCGCTACAGCTTGCCGGACTTCTGGTGAGGAAGGAACACCGTCTGTGACCACGCCCGAACTGACCACCCCCCGCGAGAGCCTCGTCTCCGCGCCCGCGACGCCCTACCAGGGCGACATCGCCCGCTACTGGAACCACGAGGCCAGGCCCGTCAACCTACGGCTCGGTGACGTCGACGGCCTCTACCACCACCACTACGGCATCGGCGACGTCGACCGCGCCGCCCTCGGCGACCCCGGCGCACCCGGGTACGAGCAGCGTCTGATCGCCGAACTGCACCGACTGGAGTCCGCCCAGGCCGAAGTGCTGCTGGACCACCTCGGCCCGGTCCAGCGGGACGACATAGTCGTGGACGCCGGCTGCGGCCGGGGCGGCTCGATGGTCATGGCGCACCAGCGCTTCGGCTGCCGGGTCGAAGGGGTCACCCTCTCGGCCAAGCAGGCCGACTTCGCCAACGGACGCGCCCGCGAACTCGACTACGAGGGGTCCGTACGGGCCCGCGTCTGCAACATGCTGGACACGCCCTTCGAGACCGGGCAGGCCGCGGCCTCCTGGAACAACGAGTCCAGCATGTACGTCGACCTGCACGACCTGTTCGCCGAACACGCGCGGATCCTCGCCCCCGGCGGCCGTTACGTCACCATCACGGGTTGCTGGAACCCGGTCTACGGGCAGCCGTCCAAGTGGGTCTCGCAGATCAACGCGCACTTCGAGTGCAACATCCACTCCCGCCGGGAGTACCTGCGCGCCATGGCCGACAACCGTCTCGTCCCGCAGGCCGTGGTGGACCTGACGGAGGCGACCCTGCCGTACTGGGAGCTGAGGGCCACCTCCTCACTGGTCACCGGGATCGAGGAGGCGTTCATCAACTCCTACCGGGACGGCTCGTTCCAGTACCTGCTGATCGCCGCGGACCGCGTCTGACCCCACGCCCCGGCGTGCACCCCCGACCGCCCCGCTGGCACGCGGGTCGGGCGGGGGTGCGGCGGCGTCACGGGCGGCGCAACCCCCAGGTCTGCAAGGCGTAGGACCGCCCCTTGTCCTCGCCCGTGATCAGGGGAACGTCGAGCAGTGCGAAGCCCGCCCGCTCGGCGACGGCGACGCTGGCGGCGTTCTCGGCCTCCAGCTCCAGGATGACCTGCTCCACCCCCAACTGCTCGAAGGCGTACGCGGCCATCACCCGTACCGCCCGTGCCGCCAGGCCCTGGCCGCGGTGGGCGGGGCCGACCGCGTACCCGATCTCCGTACCTTCGGGGGCCCGCCGCACCATCACCTCGCCGAGCGGTGCGCCGCCGTCGACCGTGAGGGCGAGCAGGAGGGCCGTGCCCTCCGCCCGCAGCCGCCGGCTCCGGTCCAGCCGTGCCCGGGCGGCCGCTGCGTCGAAGGGCGAGACGATCGGCGTCCAGTACGCGATGTCGGGGTGGTCGAACAGTTCCGGCATCGCGGCCAGGTCCGACTCCGTCCACGGACGGAGGACGAGCCCTTCCCCCGAGAGCGCGATCTGCTCGGGGAAGGGCGACGTGATGCTGCTCATGGCGGGATCTCCAGTCGGGGGAAGTGTGTCGTGCGGATCGCCCAGGTCTGACCAGGGCTGAGTTCCCCGACGCGCTGTTCGGTCCCACGGGTTCCGCCGCACCCCGCCCGCCCCGCGTTCCAGCGGGCCGGCAAGGGTGCGGCGGCATTCGTGCCTTAGATGTCCCGGAACGTCTCGATCTGCGCGCCGACGGAGTTCAACCGCTCCGCCAGTTCCTCGTACCCGCGGTTGATGACGTACACGTTCCGCAGCACGGACGTGCCCTCCGCGGCCATCATCGCGAGCAGCACCACGACCGCCGGGCGCAGCGCGGGCGGGCACATCATCTCGGCGGCGCGCCAGCGGGTGGGGCCCTCGACCAGTACCCGGTGCGGGTCGAGGAGTTGGAGCCGGCCGCCGAGCCGGTTGAGGTCGGTGAGGTAGATCGCCCGGTTGTCGTAGACCCAGTCGTGGATGAGGGTCTTGCCCTGCGCGGTCGCCGCGATGGCCGCGAAGAACGGGACGTTGTCGATGTTCAGGCCCGGGAAGGGCATGGGGTGGATCTTGTCGATCGGCGCCTCCAGTTTGGAGGGGCGGACCGTGAGGTCGACGAGCCGGGTCCGGGCGTTGTCGGCGACGTACTCGGCGGACCGGTCGTGGTCGAGGCCCATCTCCTCCAGGACCGCCAGCTCGATCTCCAGGAACTCGATGGGCACCCGGCGGATCGTCAGCTCGGACTCGGTGACGACGGCCGCGGCCAGCAGGCTCATCGCCTCGACCGGGTCCTCGGAGGGCGAGTAGTCGACGTCGACGTCGATGGTGGGCACGCCGTGGACGGTCAGGGTGGTGGTGCCGATGCCGTCGACCCGTACGCCCAGCGCTTCCAGGAAGAAGCAGAGGTCCTGGACCATGTAGTTGGAGGAGGCGTTGCGGATCACGGTCGTGCCGTCGTACCGGGCGGCGGCGAGCAGCGCGTTCTCGGTCACGGTGTCGCCGCGTTCGGTGAGGACGATGGGCCGGTCGAGTTGGGCGTCCCGTTCGACCTCGGCGTGGTACAGGCCCTCGGTCGCGGTGATGTCCAGGCCGAACCGGCGCAGGGCGATCATGTGCGGCTCGATGGTGCGGGTGCCGAGGTCGCAGCCGCCCGCGTAGGGGAGCTTGAAGTGGTCCATGCGGTGCAGCAGCGGACCGAGGAACATGATGATGGACCGGGTGCGCCGGGCCGCGTCCGCGTCGATGGCGGCCATGTCGAGCTGGGCGGGCGGCACGATCTCCAGGTCGACGCCGTCGTTGATCCAGCGGGTGCGCACCCCGATGGAGTTGAGGACCTCCAGCAGGCGGAAGACCTCTTCGATCCGGGCGACCCTGCGCAGGACCGTGCGGCCCTTGTTGAGGAGCGTGGCGCACAGGAGCGCGACGCAGGCGTTCTTGCTCGTCTTGACGTCGATGGAACCGGACAGACGGCGTCCGCCGACCACCCGCAGATGCATGGGTCCCGCGTACCCCAGGGACACGATCTCGCTGTCGAGTGCTTCGCCGATGCGCGCGATCATCTCAAGGCTGATGTTTTGGTTCCCGCGTTCAATGCGGTTGACGGCACTCTGGCTTGTGCCGAGCGCTTCGGCGAGCTGGGACTGGGTCCAGCCGCGATGCTGTCGCGCGTCACGGATGAGCTTGCCGATGCGTACGAGGTAGTCGTCTGCCATGTGCCGCAGGCTATCTCAGATATGAGATGAAGTTACCGTCAGGGTGGGCCATCGGAGTTGATGGGCCCGCGGATGGGTGACGGGGTCACCCGGCCGGATCGACCTGAAGGTCGCAGTGCCCGGTCCGTCCGTTCTCGTCCGGATTCGGGCGCTTCTTGATCCCGATCTTCGGCGGTGCGTCGGGGGTGCGGCAAGCGGGCTTGCGCCGTCCGGGGCGGCCGGGGAGGAGGGGCCGGCCCCCGGTGGCGGGTGCGGGTCAGCTCAGGATCGGCGTGGTCTGCGAGTGGGTGATCCTCCAGCGGGCGTCGGGCTCACCGCTCTTCTCCAGCATGTGGGTGAGGGAGCCGGACGTTCCGGGAAGCGGCTTTCCTTCGCTTTCCTCCCGTTCGTCCGAAACGTGCTTCACGCTCACCACGACCGCCACGTCGGGGCGGACGAAGCGGACGTCCAGGATCTCCACCGTCGTCAGGACCTTGGCCAGGGGGGAGGCGAGTGCGGCGTGCATGGCCTGTTCGAGTGCGTCCCGGCCGAGTACCCGCCGTCCGCCGAAGTTCACGACGGACGCGTCCGGGGTGTACAGGGGGAGGAAGCGCTCGGGGTCGCTCTGGTGGGTGCTGGCGTCCGAGACGACCTGGCGTATCGCGGCGAGGTCGGCCTCCCGGGTGGCCGGGTCCGGGGTGGTGGCCCCTGCGGTTCCGGGGGTCGACGTCGGGTGGGTGTCGGTCATGGCTCTGCTCCCTTTGGTGTGGAGGCTCCGGCAGTCCGCAGGTTCCGAACTGCGGAGCATTTTGCTCCGGTTGGAACGTCAGCTTAGGTGCGGAGCGATTCGCTCCGCAAGGGGGTGCGGGGAACGAGTTCGTCAGGAGCGACCGAACTCCCCTGCGGTCCGCGGGTCCTGGAACGCGCCCGCGGTTCGGGTCGGTGCCGCGACGGACCACCGCCGCGCCGCCGATTACGATGCGGCCGTATGACGTCTTCCGAACGACGAGGCCCCCGCCAGGCGGAGGCCGAGCGCAACGACCGTGCCCTCCTCCAGGCGGCCCGCGAGGTGCTCGCCGCCGAGGGTGCGCACGCCTCGGTCGCCGCGATCGCCGCGCGCGCGGGCGTCGGCATCGGCAGCCTCTACCGCCGCTACCGGACCAAGGAGGAGCTGTTCCAGCGGCTCAGCCAACTGTCCGTGGAGCACTGGGCCGAGGCGGCCGAGCGGGGACTCGCGGACCCCGACCCCTGGTCCGGCCTCGCGGACTTCGTCGTCACCTGTGTCGAGTTCGGCCAGGGCTCACTGGGCCCCGTCGCCGGGACCATCGAGGTCACCGAGGCCATGCGGGAGGCGAGCGAGCGCTCCGACCGGTTGTTCGGCGCCCTGGTGGACCGGGCCCGCGAGGCGGGCGCCCTGCGTCCGGACGTCACCGCGGTGGACCTGACGCTCCTCATCGAACAGTTCGGTACCTCGCCCGTCCTGGACCAGCTCCGCAAACAGGGCCGCGACCACCTCCTCCCCGAAGCGCGCCAGGCCCGGCGACGCATCGTGGCCCTGGTCCTGGAGGGCCTGCGCGCCCCCGGTACGGACCCGCTACCCGGCGGGCCGCCCTCCGCGCGCCTCTTCACCGAGCGCTGGGCCCGCGACTGACCGCCACGGCGCACTCCGGTCAGCGTCGGGTGCGTCAGCGACCGAGCCCGACCACACCCCAGCTGCGGTGCTCCGCGGCCGTCACGACCTCGCCCCATTCGCGCACCAACCGGGCGAACTCCTCGTACGTCTCCATCCAGCTGTTCGGCCGGGCCGGCCGGGCGTCGAACGGTGCGCGCAGATCCGACAGGTGCGGTGCCGCCCGGCGCCAGGCGTCCGCCCTCGGTGCCACGGCGCCGGGAGCGGCCGAGACCAGGAGCGGGGCGCCCGGCCGGTCGGGCGCCGCGGCGAGCAGGGGCTCCGGAGTGTCCTCCTCGCCGGGCGGCACCCAGAGGAGACCCGAGAGGAAGGCGTCCAGGGCGCCGCGCACCCGGTGGGCCGCCGGGGCGTCCCGCAGCTCCTCCCAGCGCTCGCCGGCCCAGAAGTGCGGCTTGAACGAGCCACAGGTCAGTGTGAACTCGTAGGCCAGGTACCAGGGTTCCCCCGGGGCCCGCGGCGGTATCCACCCCGCGTCCGGATCGGCGCAGTCGGGGCAGTCCCAGCAGCCGACGCCCCCGTCGCACCGCCCGCCCGCGCAGTGCGCACCGCAGCGGCACCGGTCCGCGTCCTCGTCGAGCGCGGACTCCAGGAGCGCCAGCCGCCGCCCGGGCGGTGCGTCCGCCAGCCGTCGCCAGTCCACGACGACGACGGTGACGTCCAGTCCCATGTGCTTCCCCCCGGGAGTCCCCCGTTCCGCCGGCTCAGCTGGCGAGCACCTCGGCCACCGCGAGGCGGGCGGCCCGGTTCGTCCGGGGCTCCAGCGGTGCGAGCCGTCCGACCGTGTGGTCGAGCCATCCGAGGTCGCCGAGCCATGCCGCGTGCCCCGCCTCGACGGTCTGGCGCAGTAGTTCGCCCGCCAACAGCACCTCGCTCACGGTGTAGAGCCGTGCGTGGTGGCTGAACCTCCCCACCCAGTTCTCGTCGGGGTCGCGCAGGGTCGCCCGGAGGCAGGACCCGGCACCGGGTGCGGGGACCTCGCCGGCGAGGTCGGTGGTGGCGCCGGTCGGGCGGGGGCTCTCCCGGGTGGAGGTGACCAGGGTGTCGAGATCGAGGAACCGGTCCCAGGTGACCACCCGCTCCGGCGCCCCGGCCGCACGGTGGGCTGCGCCGTCGGCCCGGAGCACGAAGAAGGCTCCGCCCTCCTGCCTGGGGTCCCCGATGATCCATCCGCCCCCTCCGTCGGCGTACCGCTCCAGCGGCCCCAGACGCGCTTGCATGATCCCCCCTGACGTTCGTGCTCGGCACCAGGACTTTAGCCGTCCGCGGAGGGGACGGTTCGCCAGTGGCGGGATACCGACCGGAACCCGCGGCGGCGGTCGCCCGGCCGAGCGGGTCGCCACCGGGTCGCGGGAGCGGTCGCGCAGGGGTGCGGGGATGACGGGGTGCTCCTGCGCGGGAGCCCGGGGCGCCGGTCGGGAACGCCTCGTACCCGGTGCCCTGCGCACGGTGACGGGCAGGGGGGAACCGGGGTCCGGGCATGACCGAGCGGCCGCGATGTACTAGAGTTATCTCGACATCGAGATATCTGCCTAGGTGTACCGCAGCCGCCAACTCGGTAAGGTCAACCTAACTTAGCCTTACCTTAGCGGATCGGCGAGAGGCCGTGGCGGCAGGATTTGCGATTGCGGTAGACGCGCAATGAAGAAGGAGACTGTCGTGTCGGCGAACAGCTTCGACGCCCGTGCCACGCTGAGCGTGGGTGACGAGTCGTACGAGATCTTCAGGCTGGACAAGGTCGAGGGCTCCGCGCGCCTTCCCTACAGCCTGAAGGTGCTACTGGAGAACCTCCTCCGGACCGAGGACGGCGCGAACATCACCGCCGACCACATCAGGGCCCTCGGTGGCTGGGACTCGCAGGCCCAGCCCAGCCAGGAGATCCAGTTCACGCCGGCCCGCGTGATCATGCAGGACTTCACCGGCGTGCCCTGCGTCGTGGACCTCGCCACCATGCGCGAGGCCGTCAAGGAGCTGGGCGGCGATCCGGCGAAGATCAACCCGCTGGCCCCGGCCGAGCTGGTCATCGATCACTCCGTCATCGCCGACAAGTTCGGCACCAACGACGCCTTCGCGCAGAACGTCGAGCTGGAGTACGGCCGCAACCGCGAGCGCTACCAGTTCCTGCGCTGGGGCCAGACCGCGTTCGACGAGTTCAAGGTCGTCCCGCCCGGCACCGGCATCGTCCACCAGGTGAACATCGAGCACCTGGCCCGTACCGTCATGGTCCGCAAGGGCCAGGCGTACCCCGACACCCTGGTCGGCACCGACTCGCACACCACCATGGTCAACGGCCTCGGTGTGCTGGGCTGGGGCGTCGGCGGCATCGAGGCCGAGGCCGCGATGCTCGGCCAGCCGGTCTCGATGCTCATCCCGCGCGTCGTCGGCTTCAAGCTGACCGGTGAGCTGACCCCGGGCACCACCGCCACCGACCTCGTGCTGACCATCACCGAGATGCTCCGCAAGCACGGTGTCGTCGGCAAGTTCGTGGAGTTCTACGGCGAGGGCGTCGCCGCGACCTCGCTCGCCAACCGCGCCACCATCGGCAACATGTCGCCGGAGTTCGGCTCCACCGCCGCGACCTTCCCGATCGACGACGAGACCCTGAAGTACCTGCGCCTGACCGGCCGCAGCGAGCAGCAGGTCGCGCTCGTGGAGGCGTACGCCAAGGAGCAGGGCCTGTGGCTGGACCCGGCCGCCGAGCCGGACTTCTCGGAGAAGCTGGAGCTCGACCTCTCCACGGTCGTCCCCTCCATCGCCGGCCCCAAGCGCCCGCAGGACCGCATCGTCCTCGCCAACGCCGCCCAGCAGTTCGCGCTGGACGTCCGCAACTACGTGGCCGACGACGAGGAGGCGGGCAAGGAGTCCTTCCCCGCGTCCGACGCCCCGGCCGCCACCAACGGCGTGCCGACCCGTCCGACCCAGGTCACGGCCCCCGACGGCACCACCTACGAGATCGACCACGGCGCCGTCACCGTCGCCGCGATCACCTCCTGCACCAACACCTCGAACCCGTACGTCATGGTCGCCGCCGCGCTGGTGGCCAAGAAGGCGGTCGAGAAGGGCCTCACCCGCAAGCCGTGGGTGAAGACCACCCTGGCCCCGGGCTCCAAGGTCGTCACCGACTACTTCGACAAGGCGGGGCTCACCCCCTACCTCGACAAGGTCGGCTTCAACCTGGTCGGCTACGGCTGCACCACCTGCATCGGCAACTCCGGCCCGCTGCCGGAGGAGGTCTCCAAGGCCGTCAACGAGCACGACCTCGCGGTCACCTCGGTGCTGTCCGGCAACCGCAACTTCGAGGGCCGGATCAACCCCGACGTCAAGATGAACTACCTGGCGTCCCCGCCGCTGGTCGTCGCGTACGCCCTCGCCGGCTCGATGAAGATCGACATCACCACCGAGGCCCTGGGCATCGACCAGGACGGCAAGCCGGTCTACCTCCAGGACATCTGGCCCACCGAGGCCGAGGTGAACGACGTCGTCGCCAACGCCATCGGCGAGGACATGTTCAACAAGTCCTACAAGGACGTCTTCGCGGGCGACGCCCAGTGGCAGGCGCTGCCGATCCCCACCGGCAACACCTTCGAGTGGGACGCCGAGTCCACCTACGTGCGCAAGCCCCCGTACTTCGAGGGCATGACGATGGAGACCACCCCGGTCTCCGACATCTCCGGCGCCCGGGTGCTGGCCAAGCTGGGCGACTCGGTCACCACCGACCACATCTCCCCGGCCGGCGCCATCAAGGCCGACACCCCCGCCGGCAAGTACCTCACGGAGCACGGCGTCCAGCGTCGCGACTTCAACAGCTACGGCTCGCGCCGCGGCAACCACGAGGTCATGATCCGCGGCACGTTCGCCAACATCCGGTTGCGCAACCAGATCGCGGCGGGCACCGAGGGCGGCTACACCCGCGACTTCACGCAGGCCGACGCCCCCGTGTCGTTCATCTACGACGCCTCCCGCAACTACATCGACCAGGGCATCCCGCTGGTCGTGCTCGCGGGCAAGGAGTACGGCTCCGGGTCCTCCCGCGACTGGGCCGCCAAGGGCACCGCGCTGCTCGGCGTCAAGGCCGTCATCGCCGAGTCGTACGAGCGCATCCACCGCTCGAACCTCATCGGCATGGGCGTCCTGCCGCTCCAGTTCCCCGAGGGCGCGACGGCCGCTTCGCTGGGTCTGACCGGCGAGGAGACCTTCTCCTTCACCGGTGTCACCGAGCTGAACGAGGGCGTCACCCCGCGCACCGTCAAGGTCACCACCGACACGGGTGTGGAGTTCGACGCGGTGGTCCGCATCGACACGCCGGGTGAGGCCGACTACTACCGCAACGGCGGCATCATGCAGTACGTGCTGCGTTCGCTGATCCGCAAGTAGTCCGCGGAAGAGTGCCGCACTCCGCCCGGGGGTGCGGCACTCTGTCGTATCCGGCTGCGGTCCTGGGCGGGCGTGCGCTCGTCCTGTGCGGTGCGCTGTGGTTGCTCGCGCCCCTTGGGGTACGCCCTGGCAGGCGTGCGCTGTCTCGTGCGGTGCGCGGTAGTCGTCCGCGCAGTTCCCCGCGCCCCTCATGGTGCGCCCTGGCGGGCGTGCGCTGTCCCCGTGCGGGTGGGCGGTGGTTGCTCGCGCAGTTCCCCGCGCCCCTAAGGGGCGCCCGGGTGGGCGTATCGCGGAGGGCGGGCGGATGGGCGACGGCGAGGCGTGCCCCCTCAGGGGCGCGGGGAACTGCGCAAGGCCACAGCGCACCTGGACAGGGACAGCGCACCCAGGCAGGGGCGCACCGATAGGGGCGCGGGGAACTACGCGGGCAACCACAACGCACCTGCACAGGAGCAGCGCAGGCGTCAGCCCAGGAGCTCCACCTCCGCCAGCGCGACCTCCCGGTCGAACACCAAGCGGTAGCGCTCGTACGCGACGGGGGAACCCCCCGAGGGAACGGAGAACACCCTCAGCTGCCGCCCCCAGGCGAACCCTTCGCGCACCCGCCGGTCCAGCGTCCGCCACCCCGCGCCCCCGGCAGAACCCTGAAGCACCCAGCCGACACGCGCCCCGCCGCGCTCCGCGGAGGTCAACGTGTACTGCACCGCCCGGCCCCGCCGCCCGACCGGCAACGCGACCGACCGCACCCGCTCCGAGGTCGCCGACGTGTCGTCGAACAACGGCCCCGCGCCCCGCAACAGGTCCGCACGGGGCACCGGCCGCCGGTCGTCACCGGTGAGCGAGGCGGGCGCCGCCCCCGGACCCGTCCCCCAGGACGACGGCCGCGGCCCCATCGCGAACTCCACCACCCCGCCCCGGGCCAGCACCTCGTGCGGCAGGGCCGTCGAACGCCAGGGCTTCCCGTTGACGGTGAGGCCCTGCACGTACACGTTCCGGGCGCTGTTGCGCGGCGCCCGCACCACCAGCGTGCGGCCGTTGTCCATGCGCACGGTCGCCTCGGTGAACAGCGGCGAGCCCACCGCGTACTCCCCGCCGCCCAGGACCAGCGGATAGAACCCCAGCGCGGAGAACAGGTACCACGCCGACTGCTCGCCGTTGTCCTCGTCCCCGTGGTAGCCCTGCCCGATCGTCGAGCCCGTGTACAGCCGGGCCAACACCTCGCGGACCTTCGCCTGCGCCTTCCAGGGCTGCCCCGCCGCGTCGTACAGGTACGCCACGTGGTGCGCGACCTGGTTCGCGTGCCCGTACTGGCCCATCCGCACGTCCCGGGCCTCGGTCATCTCGTGGATGACCCGACCGTACGAGCCGGGGAACCGGGCCGTCTCCGGCGTGGCGAAGTACCGGTCGAGCCGCGCGGCCAGCGCCGCCCGGCCGCCGTACAGGTTGGCCAGCCCCCGGGTGTCGTGCGGCACCGAGAAGGCGTACCCCCAGCCGTTCGTCTCGGTGTAGTCGTGGCCCCACACCCGCGGGTCGTACGCCGACGGGTCCAGCCGCCAGCGGCCCTTGGCGTCCCGTCCCTGGAAGAACCCGACCCGTGCGTCGAAGAGGTTCACGTAGTGCCGCGCCCGGTCGAGGAAGTACGTGGCCTCTTCCCGGTACCTGCGCTGCCCCGTGCGCTCGTACAGGGCCCGGGCCATCCGCCCGATGCCGTGGTCGTTCACGAAGCCCTCCACGGCCCAGGAGAGGCCCTCACGGGTCGTCGTGCTGGTGTACCCGAGGAACGGTGAGGTGGCCATGCCCTTGCGGCCCACCCCGGACGAGGACGGCACCACGGTCGCGTTCTTCAGCGCCGCCTCGTACGCGCGCTCCGCGTCGAAGCGGACGCCCTTCAGGTACGCGTCCGCGAAGGCCACGTCGGAGGAGGTGCCCGTCATCAGGTCCGCGTACCCCGGCGACGACCAGCGCGAGGTCCACCCGCCGTCCCGGTACTGCTGCACGAACCCCTCGACCAGGCGCCCGGCGTGTTCCGGGGTGAGGAACGCGTAGGCGGGCCACGTCGTGCGGTACGTGTCCCAGAAGCCGTTGTTGACGTACACCCGGCCCGGGACGATCCGGGCCCCGGTGCGCACGGGGGTGTCCGGGCGGGGCTGCGGGGAGAACGGCGAGGCGTAGCGGGGGGAGCCGTCCACCGTTTCGAAGCCGGAGTTGGGGTACAGGTACAGCCGGTACAGGTTGGAGTACAGGGTCGTCAGCTGTTCCGGGCTCGCCCCCTTCACCCGCACCCGGCCGAGCAGCGCGTCCCACTGCCGCTGGGCCGCCGCCCGCACCGCCTCGAACGGTGTGCCCTCCGGGATCTCCTGGCGCAGGTTGGCCTTCGCCTGCTCCAGCGAGATCAGCGAGGTCGCCAGCCGCAGCGTGACGGTGCGCTCGGGACCCGCGTCGAGGCGGACGTAACCGGCGACCTCGCCGCCCGCGTCGCTCGTCAGCGGGCCGGCGCGCCGCACCGGCCGGTCGAGGACCCCGTACACGAACAGTCGGGTCGCCCCCGCCGAGAGCCCCGAGCGCACGTCGGAGTAGCCGGTGACCTCGCGGCTGTCCGGGCGGAGGGTGAGTCCCGCCCGGTCCGAGACGTTGTCGAACAGCAGGTTGGCGTCCTCGCCGGGGAACGTGAACCGCAGGGCCGCCGCGTGGTCCGTGGGGGCCATCTCGGCCCGTAGACCGTTCTCGAACGTCACCCCGTAGGAGTGGGGCCGCGCCGTCTCGTTCTCGTGCCGGAACGCCAGGGCCCGTGCCCTGCGTCCGGCGTCGGGGGTGCCGGACGCGGTGGACGGCATGATCTGGAAGGTCTGTCGGTCGCCGATCCACGGGCTCGGCTCATGGCTGGCGCCGAACGCCTGGAGCGTCGGCAGGTTGTCCGCGCCGTTCCCGCGCGCGTAGTCGTACAGCCAGGTCAGCGAACCGGCGTCGGTGATCGGCGTCCAGAAGTTGAAGCCGTGCGGAACCGCCGTCGCGGGGAAGGTGTTGCCGCGCGAGTAGGCGCGGCTGGAGTGCGTGCCCCGGACCGTCGAGACCAGGTCGGAGGGACGGGCGCGCGGGTCGGCGGCCGGGTCGCCCGCGGTGCGCAGGACCAGGTCGTCCACCCATCCGCCGAGCTGTCCCGGACCTTTTGGCGCGTCGTAGGCGAGGAGCACCCGGTCGACGGTGCGGCCCCGGGCCACCGCGCCGATCCGGGAGACGACGTCGTTCCACTGGTTGACGTAGAGCACCTTCGCCGCGCCCTGGCCGTGCGGGCTCAGCGGGAAGCCGTGCTGGTCGCGGGCGCCCAGCCGGCTCAGCAGGGTGCCGTCGGTGAACGCGAGGTCCACGGAGACCCGCGTCGCGCGGTAGTCGAGGTCCCCGTCGGTCATCTCCGGGAAGATCCGGTACCCGAGTTCGGTGTCCGGGCCCACCCGGACGTCCACGTCGAAGACCTCGTGGCGGGCGTGCGCCCGTCCGTCCGTCCGGTGCGCGCCCCGGTAGTGCAGTGCTCCGGTCCCGGTGAACCCGGCGTGGGTCTTGGCGGTGGGGGAGCGGGCGGGACCGCGGTCGACGGAGGACTCCAGGGTCGCCCCCGAGGCCGGCGGCTGCCCGGACGGGTCGGGGCCGTCGGGGTCCGGCCGGTCGGGCGCGGGGTGGCCGGTTTCGAAGGAGGACGTGAACGCGGTGTCGGGCGGGGTGTCGGCCGTGCCCGGTCCGGCGGCCCCCAGAAGCAGCAGGGCCGTGCAGACCGCTACGGCGGTTCGGTGGGTTCCGTGCCGGATTCGACGCCGCATGTGCTCCTCCGCAGCAGGGAGACAACGTTGTCAATTGCGCTGCGCAACGAACAGTAGCGTGGCAAGTGGCCGGTGCCGGCAAGGGTGTTGCCCCTGTGTCGCGGGGCGGACGGAGGTCCCGGGGGGCGTCGCGCGGGCATTTCATCAGGTCATCGGATGCGCGATGGCGAATTCATCCCATGTCGGGCACGAACGTGGGGTGGTGGCGTACCGCGCTGATATCCGTGAGGTCTCAACTAGGGAAAGACTGGCGCCCAAACTCGCATTCGATCTTGCCCGGGTGTCTGCAAGTGGACTATACCTGTGCGCGTCCGCAGCACTTCGAGCCGCGGACCGACCGGGGGGATGGGGGAAGGCGGGACAGTGGCGTCTGGGGGACGCCCGTTCCGCGCATTCCAGCCGATCCCGTGGTTTTGTGTTCGACCCCAGCTTCATCACACCGCGGTGCCGGGGAGGGTCCGGTTCACCGCCTGAGTCCTGGAGAAGGCGAGGACTTGAGCATGGGATCTTCCGCCCAGAACGAGCAGGGTGGCCTTGGCCGCCGCGATCTGATCAAGCGGTCCGCTGCGATCGGCGTGATCGCGGTTCCCACGATGAGTTTCCTGTCCGCTTGCGCGAGTGGCGACAGCGGCGGCGACGACAAGGTCGAGAAGGGCAAGAAGTCGGCCGAGAACCCGCTGGCCGTCAACGAGAAGGCGCAGCTGGAATTCGTCCTGTTCGACGGTGGCTTCGGCAAGGAGTACGCCGAGGACGCCAACAAGATCTACGAGAAGAAGTTCTCCGGGGCGCCGAAGGTCAAGTTCCTTCCGACGCAGAAGATCCAGTCCACGCTCTCGCCCCGTTTCAACGGGGGCACCCCGCCGGACCTCATCGACAACTCCGGCGCCGAGCAGATGGACATGGGCGTCCTGGTCGGCAAGAAGCAGCTCGCCGACCTGAGGCCGCTGCTGGACGCCCCGTCCGTCGACGACCCGAACAAGAAGGTCCGCGACACCCTGCGGCCCGGCATCGTCGAGATGGGCCAGTTCGACGGCGACGAGGTCTGGATCCTCTACTACGCCTACACCGTGTACGGCGTCTGGTACTCGCAGAAGGCCCTCGACTCCCTCGACGCGGAATACCCGAAGACCTGGGACGAGATGCTGGAGGTCTGTAAGAAGGCCAAGAAGAAGGACATGGCGGGCTGGACGTACGCGGGCAAGCACCCGTACTACCTCCCCTTCTCGCTGTACCCGATGATCGGCAAGCGCGGTGGCCGCCAGGTCCTCGACGCGATCGACAACCTCGAGCCGAACGCGTGGAAGCACCCCGCGGTCAAGGAGTGCTTCGAGGCGTACTACGAGCTCTACAAGAAGGGCTACATCCTCAAGGGCACGGCGGGTCTGGACCACATCCAGTCGCAGACCGCGTGGACCGAGGGCAAGGCGCTCTTCATCCCCAACGGCTCGTGGGTCGAGAACGAGGCCGCCAAGACGATGCCGGCCGACTTCAACCTGGCCGTCTCCGCGCCGACCGGCATCGACAGCTCGGACAAGATGCCGTTCGGCACCATGTGGGCGTCCGGCGGCGAGCCCTTCATCGTCCCGAAGCAGGCCAAGAACGCCGAGGGCGGCATGGAGATGCTCCGCATCATGCTGAGCGAGGAGTCCTCCAAGAACTTCACCGGCAAGGTGAAGTCGCTCAGCGCGCTCAACGGCGGCACCGACGGCCTGGACCTGACCCCGGGTCTGAAGTCCGGTGTCGCGGCGCTGAAGCTCGCCGGCGACAACGTGGTGAACCCGCGCCTCCAGGACTGGTACGTCCAGCTCCAGAAGGAGCAGATCGGCACCGCCGCGCTCGGTCTGATGATGTCCGGGAAGCTCACCCCGACCGAGACGATCAAGAAGATCCAGGACTTCGCCGACGCGACGGCCAAGGACGACTCGATCAAGCACTACAAGCACCAGTAAGCCATGGGTCACCAGCGGCGGCACCCGCTAGCAGATCGGGGTCGGTAGCAATGCAGCACGGTAAGTACCGGTTCATCGTGGGATTCCTCGTGGTCCCCTTGACGTTGTACGCACTCTTCGTCATTTGGCCATTCATCCAGTCCATCTTCTACTCGTTCACGGACTGGACAGGTCTGAGCCCGGACTTCAAGATGGTCGGCTTCGACAACTACACCAGGATGTTCGACGACGATATTTTCTGGAAATCGTTGCAACACAGCCTGTTGTTCGCGTTGCTGCTGCCGCTGGTGACGCTCAGCCTGGCGCTGTTCTTCGCCTTTATGATCAATGTGGGTGGAAGACGCCGCAAGGGCGGCCCGGTGGTCAGTGGCGTGCGCGGGTCGGGCTTCTACAAGATCGTCTACTTCTTCCCGCAGGTCCTTTCCATCGCGATCGTGGCCCTGTTGTTCCAGTTCGCCTACAACCCCGAGAGCGGCGCGATCAATTCCGTTCTCAAGGGCGTCGGATACGGGGACGACCTCCCCGTGTGGCTGGGCGACCCGGACCTCGCACTCTGGTGCGTGATGGCGGTCCTCGTCTGGTCCACGGTCGGATTCTTCGTGGTCCTCTTCTCGGCGGGCATGGCGTCGATCCCGTCGGAGCTGTACGAAGCGGCCCTGCTCGACGGCGCCAGCCGGTTCACGACCTTCTTCCGGATCACGCTGCCCCTGCTGTGGGACACCGTCCAGTCCGGTTGGGTCTACATCGGCATCCTGGCCCTGGGAGCCGAGTCGTTCGCGGTCGTGCAGATCATGACGGTCGGCCCCGGCGGACCCGACTACTCCACCACCGTCATGGTGCTGTACGTGTACCAGAAGGCGTTCCGTGACGGTCAGGCCGCCTACGCAACCACGATCGGTGTCGCCCTGCTCGTCGTGACGTTGGCCTTCGCCGCCATCGTGATGCGGCTGGGCCGGCGCGAGCGGCTGGAGTTCTGATGAAGACCACCGAGACCCCCACCCCCGCCGTTCCCGCGCCGCGGGCGACCCCGCCGCGCGCACCGCGCACCGGTGTCCGGAAGAAGTCCGAGGGACAGGTCCTCAACGTCTTCTCGCACGGCATCCTGATCGTCTGGGCGATCCTGGTGGTGATGCCGCTCCTGTGGGCGGTCATGACCTCCTTCAAGGACGACAAGTCCATCTTCAGGTCGCCGTGGGCGCTCCCGGACAAGCTGCACTTCGAGAACTGGTCGCGGGCCTGGACCGAGGCCAACATGGCCGACTACTTCCTGAACACCATCCTGGTGGTGGGCGGGTCGCTGATCGGCACCCTGGTCCTCGGGTCGATGACCGCGTACGTGCTGGCCAGGTTCGAGTTCCCGGGCAACCGGTTCCTCTACTACCTGTTCGTCGGGGGCATGAGCTTCCCGGTGATGCTGGCCCTGGTGCCGCTGTTCTACGTCGTGAACAACATGGGGCTGCTGAACACCATCCACGGCCTGATCCTGGTGTACATCGCCTACTCACTGCCGTTCACGGTGTTCTTCCTGACCTCGTTCTTCCGCACCTTGCCGTCCTCGGTGGCGGAGGCGGCGTTCGTGGACGGGGCCTCGCACACCAGGACGTTCTTCCAGGTCATGCTGCCGATGGCCAAACCGGGTCTGATCAGCGTCGGCATCTTCAACTTCCTGGGGCAGTGGAACCAGTACATGCTGCCGACGGTGCTCAACACCGACCCGGAGGAGCGCGTGCTGACCCAGGGGCTGGTGCAACTGGCCGTCAGCCAGGGCTACAAGGGCGACTGGTCCGGCCTCTTCGCCGGCCTGGTGATGGCGATGCTGCCGGTGCTGGCCGCGTACGTGGTCTTCCAGCGCCAGGTGGTCGCCGGACTCACCGCGGGCGCGCTGAAGTAGGAACACCGCGAGCACGCACGGCCGAGGGGCCCGGGGACACCCCCCGCCCCCCCCGCCGGGTCGTATAAAAAAAACAC